>DGFF01000118.1:0-5865 GCA_002391545.1 Candidatus Fermentithermobacillaceae bacterium UBA3907
TTTACCTAAGCGAACCAGAACAGATACAGTTTAAGTCCAGCGACGGGCAGGATCGTTTAGGGTGGATCATGAAACCTGTAGGTTACCAAGAAGATAAAAAGTACCCTACAATTTTGGAAATTCACGGGGGACCTGCATCTATGTATGGATGGAATTTCTTCTTCGAGTTCCAAATACTAGCTTCTAACGGCTATGCGGTAATCTACACCAATCCTCGTGGAAGCGATGGTTTCGGCCAGGAGTTTCTCCACGCTGTAATAGGCGACTACGGTGGCATGGACTATGATGACCTCATGACATGGGTGGATTGCGCCCTGTCTCAAGGGATAATTGACCAAGATAATTTGGGCGTCACTGGTGGAAGTTACGGCGGCTTTATGACCAACTGGATTGTAGGGCATACAGACAGGTTCAAAGCGGCTGTAACCCAAAGAAGCATTTCCAACTGGATCTCTTTCCACGGCGTATCTGACATAGGATACACATTTACAGAAACTCAGATACTTGGCAATCCGTGGACAGATTTTGACTTGTTGTGGAAGCATTCACCTTTGGCTTACGTAGAAAACGTCACCACTCCTCTTCTAATCATTCACGCTGAAAAAGATCAGCGATGTCCCATAGAACAAGGGGAGCAGTTTTACGTTGCCCTTAAGAAGCTTAACAAACAAACTGAAATGGCAAGGTTCCCAGAATCCAACCATGAGCTTTCACGTTCAGGGAAGCCTGTCTTGAGGGTCCAGAGGTTAAACCAAATTTTAAGGTGGTTTGATTCGCATCTAGAGAGATCAAAGGAAGATTATGCTCCTCCTCTCACATAGGTAAGTGGGTTGAGGGGTAAAAGTGAAAGATGAAATAGGAGGATTGAGCATGTTAAAGACGAACCGTGAAAAACTGGTAATATTATCAGTTATGGGGGAAGTCTCATCCCCAGGATGTAGACCTAGGATATGCTACGATGGAGAAGTTCGCGTTACTCCCGGTACAGGAGGCATAGCGTACAACGTCAAGGTAGGTGATCCTGCTTTCGGCTGGGCAGGGGATCACGTAGAACCAGGAGTAAGCACCAAGAATAAAGATCAGAGCGCAAACCAGGGATACAACACCTTGTCATGTATTGGCAATATAGCTTATGTTGCTTCAGGTGATGCAAAAGGCGCAAAAGGTACAGTAACCGGTAAACATGGTGGGATCGAACACGTAATAATTCACTTTGAGCAAGAGGTTTTAGAGAAACTTCAGGTTGGCGACAAAGTTCAAGTGAGAGCAATAGGGCAAGGTTTGGAACTTACAGATTATCCGGATGTAAAGTGCATGAATCTGGATCCGGATTTTGTAGATAAAATGGAAATTCAAGAAAAAGACGGTATCTTAGAGGTTCCTGTAACTGCCATGATACCGCCAGAATTTATGGGTAGCGGGTTAGGAGCATCTTCCGCTGAAACAGGCGACTATGACATTACTTCTATGGAAAAAGAAAGGCTGGAAGAGCTGGGTCTTGACAAAATTAGATTAGGAGACATAGTCGCTATTTTGGATTCGTCGTCCTATTACGGTAGGAGCTACAGACGCGGCGCCATCATTATTGGAATAGTAGTTCACAGCAATTCGTTTGTTTCAGGACACGGACCCGGTGTAACTTCGTTGCTCACCTCTCTCAGTGGGAAAATAAAGCCGGTTAAGTCTGAAAAGGCCAACATAGCCGAGTACCTGAACCTTAAATAGATCGGTATAGAAAAGACGGAGCTTTTGTGCTTAGCTCCGTCTTTTTTTACATTGGCTGTTCTTTGTGAATTACTACTCTTGGATAAGCTATCTCTATCTCTGCTGCATCTAGCGCCTCTTTTATGCGGAACCTTATTTCCCGCTCTACGCTCCATTGTTCCATAGGACGAGTTCTCGCCCATATCAAAAATGTAGGCCCTGACTCGCTTAGTTCTTTTACGCCCAACACTTTCGGGCCGTCTACCACCGAATTTAGTTCAGACTTTATCTGATCGCACACTTCCTGCATTACCTGTTGAGTCTTTACAAGATCTTCTGAATACGGCACCGAAACCTCTACTAGGGCTCTGGCTGCGCTTCTACTACAATTGGTGGTCTTCTCAACCAGTCCATTTGGGACGATGTGGACATCTCCAGACCAGTCCCTTAACACAGTAATTCTAAGTCCTACCTGTTCCACTACGCCAGATACCCCTGCTATCTTCACATACTCTCCTACATCGTACTGCCTCTCGTATATGATAAAGAAACCTGATATCACATCCCTCACCAAGTTCTGAGCCCCAAAGCTCACAGCAAGCCCTAGTACGGCAGCTCCTCCTAAAAGAGCCTTAGTATCAATACCGAAAACGTCTAGTATCATGAATAAGGCAATTAACCCAATAACATATTTGATGGCGTTTCTAAGCAGACCAGAAAGGGTTTTGGCTCGGTTTTCATCTATGAGCGATCCAGGTACTTTAGCTTCCCTCTCGTCAAATAGCTTGGCTATTAAGGAATTCCCTATCCTTATGATTAAAAAAGCAGATAGCAAAATAGCCGCTATTTTGACTACTAGACCACCTGGGCCAAGCCAAAATTCCGATTCGAAAAACGGAGCAGCGCTGCTCAAACATTCTGTTACCATGATATATCCTCACCTCTCACGTAGATCATCTAAGATCCATATAACTGTATAGATCTTGCTTCTAGCATTGCTTTAAAACTTTCGCATTAGAAAAGGGTAATTCCTTTAACATAACGAAGAATTACCATAAGTACTATGGCCATTCGTCAAGCATTACTTACGTTACAGGAGGTTAGCAAAATGGATAAGGTGAAGCCTGAGATGACGTACATAGATAAAAACTTTCACAGATTTGTTACTGAGCTGCAAGAAGCAGTTAGGAGGCCAAGCATAGCAGCACAGAATATAGGGATGGAAGAAGCCGCTTTGTACTTTAAGAATCTCATGGAAGCCTACGGCATAAACGCCAAAATTATCCCTACTAAGGGGTATCCATGTGTATACGGCGAAATAAAGGGAAAGTCAGACAAAACCGTTCTATTTTATAATCACTACGATGTTCAACCCCCTGAGCCTTTAGAGGAATGGGAGTCAGACCCGTTTAGCGCATCTATAAGGGATGGGAAAATTTATGGCAGAGGAGTATCGGATAACAAAGGAAACGCCTGCGCCCGAATTCAAGGAATAGGAACTATGCTCAAATTAAGAGAAGAACTTCCTGTGACAGTAAAATTCCTCATAGAAGGCGAAGAGGAAATCGGAAGCCCTAACCTTAGCGACTTCGTTAGAGAAAATGCAGATCTTTTGAGAGCAGATTATGGCGTTTGGGAATCAGGTTACATGAACCCAGACGGTAGACCAGGCATATATCTTGGCGTAAAGGGTATGCTTTACGTAGAACTTTTCGCCAAAGGCGCGTCAAAGGATATGCATTCAGGTTCTGCAACCACTATACCCAACCCGGCTTGGCACTTGGTATGGGCCCTGGCCAGCATCAAAAATAAAGAAGAACAGATCCTAATTCCAGGTTTTTACGATGATATCTTGCCTCCTACTGAGAAGGAGTTAGAGATGTTGAAAGACGCCATGCACGAAGAAGAATTATCTGAAGAAAAAGCCAGAGAAATAGCTAGGAAGAATGCCCAATCTCTGGGCTTGAATAACTACTTGTTGGATCTATACGGATTAGAACTCCGGAAGCGATCCCTGTTCAGTCCTACAGCCAACATTTGTGGGTTCAAATCAGGATACTTGGGCGAAGGTCAAAAGACTGTGCTGCCTTCAACAGCCCTGGTCAAAATGGATTTTCGTTTGGTTCCTAATCAAGATCCTTATGACATACTAGAGAAACTAAACACCCATCTAAAGCAAGAAGGCTTCGACGATGTAGAGGTACGAGTCATAAGCCTTGACTATCCAGTAAAAACCCCTGCTGAACTGCCAATTGTAGACGCAACCAAGGAAGCGGCCCTTTCTGTTTACAAGAAGCCACCTGTCGTTTCTCCGACCCAAGGCGGATCGGGACCCATGTATCCGTTCAAGAAATATCTAGATCTGCCTATGGTTTCATTTGGAGTAGGTTATTGGAATTCATCTAATCACGCGCCTAACGAAAACATTCGACTTGTAGACTACAAATCAGGAATAAAAATGGTGGTAGAATTCATAGATAAGGTAGCCGAGCTGTAGGAAGATTTATTAAGGGTAAAGGCTCACAAATTACGATCAGTGATTTGCGAGCCTTTACTCGATGCTAAGCCAAGCCGCCACCATCTACCACCAAGGTAGTACCTGTTATCCAGCTAGATAGATCACTAGCCAGAAACAAGACCGCATTGGCAACGTCTCTTGGAACGCCTATCCGGCGTAAAGGTCTTTCCTTCCCTGAAGATTCCAAAAAACTTTCTTCATCGAAACCTAGTTGACGGGCTTCGCCTCTGAGCATGGGTGTATCAGTATCTCCAGGGCACACACAGTTAACCCTAATATTGTCTGGCCCGTGATCTATTGCCATAGCTCTGGTTAGATTTACTACACCTGCTTTGGCTGCACAGTAAGAAGCCGCTTTATCGCCACCTTTTAGGCCCCACCCCGAGCCAGTGTTGATTATGCTGCCGCCACCGTTTTTAACCATAACAGGGATCACATACTTGGACATTAAAAATGTCCCTTTAAGACTAACGTCCAAAACCATATCCCACTCGCGCTCTTCGTGCTGTACCACATCTTTTCTCACAATGACCCCTGCGTTATTAAAAAGGATGTCTATGCGTTTGTACTTATCTTCGATCTTTTGCACTACGTCGCGACAGACCGCGTCTGAAGTAACATCACAATGGATAAACTCACAATTACCCCAGGAGCTTGACACCTGCTTTGCACTTTTTTCACCTTTTTCTCTATCTATATCAAGGATGATGGTTTGGGCACCGTATTCTGCTAATATTTCGGCAGAAGCCAAGCCAATTCCTGAAGCGCCCCCTGTAACAACTGCTACTTTGCCCTCAATGACCAGAGGGTTTTTGTATTCGCGCATCTAACATTCCTCCTAAAGTAATATGATCTGTTCAATTCCTATAAACCTACGATAGATGCTTCTTTACGTAGGCTCTCCAAGTAATTGCCCATTTTTCAGGATCATCAAACTGATCATCACAGATTTTGTGCACCACGCTCCTGTGAGGAGCTCTTCTTACTATCTCAGGATTCTCATAGGCTTCACTGGATATCTCCTTAAGAGCTTCTACGTACTCGTCAAGATCCTGCTTAGAAGCAGATTCTGTAGGTTCTAACGTAAAAGGTTCGGGCACGATCCACGGATGATGGCTAGTCCAATAATGAAGGCCAAAATCACACATCCTCCTCTGGACATCTTCGGTAGTGATGCCAGTTTCCTCAGTGAGAGGTGCCCAACTGTACCTAACTTGCTCAAACCTATGCTTCCCTGGCGCATAAGGCACTTCAACTCCACGTATATCCTTTATCTTGGTTAAAAGATAATTGCTATTTAAAACGGCTACCTTTGCTGCTTCTTTGAGTCCTTCTTCTCCTAAACTCACTATCCACATATACGCCCTTACAACTGCAGGAATATTTCCGTAAAACATTTTCACCTTGCCAATGGAATTAGCCAAATCGTAGTTTAAAACGTATCTATCACCGTCAAACTCTACTACAGGTACAGGTAGAAACTGCTCCAATTCCTTAGTTACTCCTAGGGCTCCTGCGCCAGGCCCTCCGCAACCGTGAGGAGAAGAGAAAGTTTTGTGCAAATTGAAAAAGCACATGTCAAAGCCTGCTTCTTTCGCTCGCGTCAAACCCAAAATACCGTTAGCATTTGCCTGATCGTAACC
>DGFF01000118.1:6016-9900 GCA_002391545.1 Candidatus Fermentithermobacillaceae bacterium UBA3907
AGTTATTATTTCATCCCGCTGATTTTCCTCTCCTCTGGCTTTGTGATACGCCCTTATAATCGACGCCATAGCAAAAGATGCTTGAGAACCTCCGCCAGGTTGGAACGAAAACCGATCTAAACCTGATATTTGCCTTAGAAAAAGATCCGTTTTATATATTATCTCTAAGACACCTTGCACAGTTTCATGGTGTTGAAGAGGATGAATGTCCTGAATCTTAGGAGAGGCTGCGAACTTTTCATTGACTTTGGGGCTATACTTCATGGTGCAAGTACCCTGCCCTATTTCAATATTGATATCTGCGCCTAAAACTCCTTGGGATAGGCGCAAATAGTGGCGCAGAACCTCTATTTGAGGAAGCTGGGGCAAATCCGGCAAGCTTCGCCTTCTCATACCATCAGGTAATTCTTCCCAAGGACGTCCTGCTCCTTTTTGAATTTCTTCCTCAGGTTGGGGAACTAAAATGCCCCGCTGACCCGGTTTGCTTAGTTCAAATATTATAGGTTCATCCCATTTGGCTTGGTGAAAGTTGCGCCTTAAATAACTTCTTCCATCTTTCATTTGGATCCCACCTCCTTGAGCTCTTGTATAGCCTGGTCAAGTCCGCGGCAGAGGGCAAGTATATCTTCTTCAGTATGAACTTCAGTAACGCAATAAAGAGCTGTTTCTCCCAATTCTGGGAATTCTAGCGAAAGATCTTTCCCCCCTAGTATCCCTTTTTCTCTGAGACTCTCATTGATATCCCGAACGGCAAGGCCAGTGCCGTCAAAATTGACTAGAAACTCCTTGAAAAAGCAACCCCCGAAGTCATTGACTCTTACGCCTTTCAATTTACCAATTTCCTTAGCAGCGTAAAGTGATTTTTGCATAACAGTTTTGCCTATCTCTTCCATTCCGTAAGGGCCCATAAGAGCTAGATAGACGCCAGCTGTGATTCCCCATAACGCAGCCGCGGTTCCCACAAATTCTTTTCCTTCTTCCCTTTTTGCGAAAGACGTTCTATCATAAAACACATCTCCAAACCCCCACTCGCCTGGCACTTCAGTATGGGCTATCCCGAATAATCTGGAAGGATACTCTGCTACAAATTCTTCCCTATCTTGGCTGGCTATGAAACCCGCCATACCTCCTCCATAATTCATGTGAATGCCCAAGGTTTGCACATCCCCTACTGCAATATCTGCACCATATTGGGAAGGAGGAGCCAACACGCCAAGGGTAATGGGATCTACGCCAACCACGAGAAGGGAACCGTTTGCATGGACTATATCTGCCACCCTTTGCCCTGAGGTTTCTATCAATCCAAAATAGTTGGGGTTTTCAAAATAGATTGCCCCAACGTCACAAGCAATTTTTTCCTCTAGATCGGAAAGGTTCAAACACCCAGTTTCAGAACAGTAATCCACCAGAATTACTTCCATAACTGGGTAACAGTAGTTTTCTATAGCAGAAAGTCTTTGAGGATTTACATTTTTGGATACCAAAACCTTTTTCCGCCCTGTAATACGACCAGCCATCCGTAATGCGGTTGCAGCCGCTTGACACCAATCGTAAGTAGGAACATTGCATACATCCATGTCCAAAAGTTCGCCCATCATGCTTTGATACTCAAAAAGAGCTTGAAACCTCCCGTGGTCTTCGTAAGGCTCTCCAGCGTATGCAGTCAGAAACTCAGATCTAGACGCGATTTCATCGCATATTGCAGGTACATAATGTTGATAACAACCAGCTCCCAAGAAACTTACAAACTCATTTACAGTCTGGTTTCGAGACAAAATCTTTTCCATGTGTCTTACCAGACTAGCCTCTGACAGAATAGGTTCAGGAATTTCCATTTTTCCTTTGAACCTAAGTTCTTCAGGGATCTCTGAAAAAAGGTCGTAAATAGAATCGATGCCAATTTCATCCATCATTTGTTTCTGAACTTCAGGGTAGGAGTTGGGAATATACGGGTGGGTAAACTTCCTTTCTTTCATAGATATCATCCTTTCATTTCCTATTAACACTTGTGGCTTGGTTCACATCTGCAACTAATCATGGATAATGGATCAAACATCTTTCTTTCCACTAGAACCTAAAGAGTCTATTTCCGATATCAGCATTCCAGCAAGAATAAGGATTGCTCCAAACATCTCACGGGTGCTCAGAACCTCTCCTATTGTAATCCAAGCGAAAAAAGCTCCAAAAACAGGCTCTGCAGACAGTATGAGCGCAGCATGAGTTGCTGAAGTATACTTTTGGACTCCCGATTGTATTAGTATGGTTAAAGAAGTTGCCATAATACCAGTGTATGAAATGGCGCCCCACGTGTTATTCGGGATAGTTAAAGGCCGCTCCAAGAGGAAAGCTGCAATAAATGAACCTAAGGACACTACAAATAGCTGGATCGTTGCGAAAATGAGCGGGTCAATTGATTTGGAGTACTTTTCAATTAGAAGGATGTGGGTCGCAAAACCAATTGCACATAAAAACACAAGAGTGTCGCCATGCTGAATATCTATTGGGAGTGTAAGAGACATGAGACCCAGGCCACAAGCAGCCAGAACCACACCTAAAATAGCATTCCTTTCGGGGACACGCTTGAGTAAAATAGCAGAAGCAAGAGGGACAATGACTACCGACAATCCAGTTATGAATGCGGCTTTACCTGCAGGAACAGTTAGTAAGCCGAAAGTCTGCGTAGCATACGAAAAAAACAGCGTAACTCCCGTTACCACCGATCCTTTGAGTAATTCCCTTACTTGTACGCTATCCTCACCCTCTGAATGATCGCCTGACACACCTTTATCTTGGGTCCGCACAGGACGAAAAAGAGTCTTCTTATTGTCCCTTACGATGTTTTTTACGCCCAAAACTAGAAGCAGGAAAAGGCCACCAATAAAGAATCTAACCGCAAGAAATGTAAACGGCTTTATATCAGAAATCGTACCTTTTACTACCACAAAAGTAGTACCCCAAATTACTGTTACGACTAGCAAAAGGGCATCTGCGACTATCTGGCTCATAGGCTTTCCCCGTTCAAAGTGTTTCTGGCTCGTAGTAGTAAACGCCAGTGCAGACTTTAGCTGCTGGTCCCGTTTGCCATACGTGACCATCTTCTTTCCATTCCACCAAGAGGGTACCTCCTGGCAGGTTCACGGTTATAGGGATTCCCTTCTCCGATTTACCGTTTAGAATCGTGGCCACTACCGACGCCGAAGAACCTGTGCCTGAAGCGAGGGTAATACCAGATCCTCTCTCCCATATCCGCATGTCGATAGAATCCTTGGATTTCACTGCGACAAACTCAATATTTGCCCTTTGGGGAAATATAGGGTGATGTTCCAACTTGGGTCCGATAGTTTCCAAATCTACATCATGTACGTCGTCAACAAAGAATACACAATGTGGGTTCCCCATCGACACGCAGGTTCCGTAAAATACCTTACCACAACATTCGATGGGTTCATTTACAACAGGCTCAGGTCCATCGGTTTTTGCAAGGGGAATCTCATGCCTCTTTAACCTAGGCACACCCATATCAACTGAAACAGACTTCACTTTGCCGTTTCCTACAGTGAGATACGTTCTCATAATCCCTGCCTTGGTCTCTATCGTCAATTCCGCTTTATGTGTAAGCTCATTTTCGTAAACGTATTTTGCAAAACATCGAATTCCGTTACCGCACATTTCCCCTTCTAGACCGTCTGCGTTGAACATGCGCATTTTGAAATCTGCAATCTCCGAAGGCTCTATGATGATAAGTCCATCTGATCCTATCCCGAAGTGTCTATCAGCCATTGCCCGAGTTAGTGCGCTCCAATCGTGCTCTTCTTTGTATTTGAACTTATCGATGTAAAGATAGTCATTGCCTAATCCGTGCATCTTTGTAAAAGGAATAATCT
>DGFF01000104.1:0-2436 GCA_002391545.1 Candidatus Fermentithermobacillaceae bacterium UBA3907
AACAACTATTCAAGGCCCTTTACGTTATATCTAACCGCGCAGAAGGTAGTTCCGGAAGAGGGAGAGAAGGATCTATCCGAGCAACTGAACCTGCGGGTAACTCTGAGAGGGACCGAGATATATGATGGGCGTATAGATGACTTTGCGACATCAGCTGTGTACCTAGGGGTATTTAATCCTGGAGCGAGGGAAGAACTTCTGGCTACCGTAAGTCTTCCTGGGCCTGAAACAGGGAACGAATATCAGGGTGCAACAGCCACTGTGCTTTGGACATTTACTGCCCAGTCTAGCGGTGAAGAGCCCCCAGAGTATCCTCCTGAGGAGGAGGAAGAGGTTCCAGAGGAAGAAATACCCGAAGAGGAAGTTCCTCTAGTTCCGCCTGAAGAGGTGCCCGAAGAGGAAGTGCCTGAGGTTCCACCCGAGGTAGTAGAGATACCAGAAGAAGAGGTTCCAAAGCAAGAGCCTAAGCCTCTTCCCAAGACAGGCGAGATCTCACATTGGTTATTCTATGGAGCAGGTGGAGCCATGGTACTTTGTGGGTTAGTATTGGGCCTTAAAAAGAAGCAATAGAGGATGATGGACGAAGAGAAGCTGAGCTAAACCTCGGCTTCTCTTTGCCCTGATCTAGGAGGGAACTTCTCTTTATGAAAAGGGTTTGTTCCATCGTTTTGATACTGATAGGGCTCTGTGTCATTGCCTATCCCAAGGTAAGAGATGCATACTATGACAAGAAAGAAACAGAGATCTTGGATGCTTGGGAGAGAGTTTCCTTTGAACTGGAGCAGAGACAGCCAGATAAGGAACTTCCCTCAGAAGATGTGTGGGATAAGATAAAGCCTGAAGATATAGACGGTGTGCTTGAGATCGAAAAGATCAGCCTAAAAGAGCCGATCTTCAAGAAACTAACGGAAAATAACTTGTATCTCGGCGTCGCAAAAATAAAAGAAGAGGTAGAGGCAGGGACCGTTGGGTGTTACAGCGTTGCAGGCCATAGAAATCGTACATACGGCAGGCATTTCAATCGGCTTGGTGAAATTCAGAAAGGAGACATAATTAAGATCACCACAGCCCAAGACGCTTATACCTACGAAGTTTACGAAGTACTTATCGTAAAAGCAGAAGACAGTTGGGTCATAGAAGGCAACGGAGAAGACAGTCTCATAACATTAGTAACTTGCGATTATAGTATGAAGCCAACAGCAAGGCTAGTAGTAAGAGGCAAACTACTTCTAGAAGATAGTAGTTTGCCCTAGATAAGAAATATTAACCCTTACAAATCTATGTAGTTGTTCTAATCTGCACCGTCTAGCATCTGGTAAATTAAAAGATCCCCTGACTCAGGCCAAGACATATACTCGCCTTGAGAATGGCCTGCAAATATTGCCAGGTATTGGTCGGAAAACCCCACAACCATAGCCCAATTGCATTCTACCTCATCGAATTTAGTAGCCTTAGGTCCTTCAAACAAGAAAAACCCTTTGTGCCCTTCCGTTGTATCTGCTAATCCAACTACAGCCCCACCATATACAGGTGATTTACCGTCAACCCAATCTGTCCAAGGCCCTTCGGCAATTCTTACAGGCTCTTGGTGCTCTGAAAAATACCAAGTGCCGTTACCGTATACGTTGCAGTACATCCCTTGGCAGCTGGGATCGAAAACGATTTGAGAAATCTGCATAAAATCTCCTTCATCGTCTTTTGGCACATTCCCCAAATTGACCAAGTCTACTTTCTTGTCCTGGGTGATTTTCCCCATCCAAACAGTATCGAATATGACAGGTAGGTACATCCATTCTTCGAACTGTTCTTGGTCTCTAAGATACCCTGACAAAAACCCAAGGACGTTTTGGTTTTGGGCCCACACGAAATAGTGGAGATACTCATCTTCCATCTCAATGCGATCTATTATATTGCCGCCAGCGTCTACAATTACGATAGAAGAACCGATGTTCATGGGCATGTCTTCTCCTTCGAAGAAGTTATAATCTTGCCATGCCGTCCCTTCTGCGTCTTCTTTTCTTTCAACTGCGTAAGCGGCGATGTAATTTCCATCAAAGGACCACGCAGGGTAAAAAGATATAGTATCTCCAGTTATGAGCAAAGGACGTTCTTTCTTAGTATCAGTATCAAATAAGAAAATGCCGCTTCGTTCTTCTTCGTTCAACTCATAGACGAAAAATCTACCATCTGGCGAAGGGATAGGCTGTCTGTAAAGGTAATCGGGAAGGTCGTCTTTTAGCGCTGTAAGGGTTCTCTCGCTGATGTCTAACCGCCAAATTGTAGTCCTGTTGTTCATGTAGATTTGACCTTGTTGAGGAAGGAACAGAATTTGTAAGGAACTATCATAGTAGGAAAGGGGCAGGAAAGCGACTTCGTCAGTAGACACCTGGCCGGTTGCGTTTTCTACCTCACCTATAACGAAACACGCCCCTCTTT
>DGFF01000104.1:2734-3913 GCA_002391545.1 Candidatus Fermentithermobacillaceae bacterium UBA3907
GGCCGAAAATCAAACCAAGTGTCTGTAAGCCAGTCTTTAGACACTGACTCTACTAGAATCGGTTCAGTGTCTTCTCCAGTTACAGGAAGAAGTAACAACTTACTACCCTCAGGCCCAGTGTTTGCCGCCAAAAGGAAACTCTGATCTGGAGAAAGGGACTGAAACACAGTGTCTGACGGTATTATCAAGCCGTCAACAGAGATGGTCTTTACCAGTTTGGGATTTACAACTATCTCGGGTTCTTTGACACTAGGTTCTTTTGGCACTTTGCACCCAGAAAGGGATAGGAGTAAGGATGCGAGCAGAATGACAGTTATTCCAAGGCGTACTAGTGAGTTTGATAGCTGCCTAGATTTCCCATCCCTAGTTGGGTCAGGGCTGAGCTCTTTTGACCCATGTAACTGCATGTTCTAAGCACCTCCTCGCTGGTTCACCTTTTCGGTGGAGTGAGTCGGTAAACCGCTTTTATATTATCAGACAACTTATAGGCCGGAGTTGTTTCAAAGACGATCTTTTTGTACCTATAATCCTTCCATAGATGGAACTGGTCATCGTAATGGGGAGAGAAAGGATCTTCGCTTTGCCCTCCAGGATAAATACTCCAAGATTCGCAAGGATCTTTTAGGCTAACTATCATGCGCCAACTTGGGCCGTGGGTAGAAGGCTCCTTACCGCCCGATGCGTTTGGTGTACGACAGTTCCCATCAGCAGGATAAGGACCTCTATCCAGCTGTTTCTGCTCTAGCAGAGACGGGATTCTTCGTTTATGGCGGTTTCCCCATGTCCAATTTTCAGGATCGGGCCCGAACTCCTCTTTGATACGGTTTACACCTTTCAAAAAGGCAATCGCAAGTACCTGTTCCTTGTGTCTATCTTCGGAATACACAGGGTTGTAGAACCAAGAGGTTGACTCTCCTCCAGGATATGCTGCAGCCCTGTACAAATCCGATGATACAGGTTCGGTAGTCATAACTTCTAGGGTTTGCAAAAACGCTCCTTTCCATCCGGCAAAGGAAAAGTAGAAATCCTTTAGGCTATATCTTTCAAATTGGTCTAGTCCTGAAAATCGCCACCAGGGCTTAAACACTTCCTCAAAGTAACAAGTGATGAAACTATCCCATATTAGAGGACCTTTTTCGTCCTGGTTCATCTCAAAGTTCCAAGATTCTAGTATGTTCA
>DGFF01000104.1:4165-5610 GCA_002391545.1 Candidatus Fermentithermobacillaceae bacterium UBA3907
CCACAAAAACAGTTATCTGACGAACCGAGGGTATAGGGATAGTTTTTACCTACTTGTCTCTCATTGGCTGAACACGCGTATTGTCTTTGAGGGTTTTTCGTAGAAGGAACGTGGTCATACGGGATAAGGCCAGCCCAGTCACATTCTCCTGTTCCTGGCAAAACGACCCACGGCTGGCCGCTTTTGATCAAAGGATAATACCCAGGAGATATGATACCGAAATCCCCATCTGACGTGGCGTATGCAAAGTTCTGGACCGGACTTCCCCAAAAAGAAAGGGCTTCTTCTATGTCGCAGGCATCTTTTGCACGGTTTAGAAAATACATAGATTTCATGAGATCCGAAAACAGATTTCCTGTATACGCCATGGATATAGTTTCGTCTTTTTGAATCCCTGAAAACTGAGGCAGAAGCCTGTTAATTACTGGACCGTGAATAGTCCACGGAATCACCATCTTTTTTGGCGTGTCGCCTCGAACAGGTATAGTTACTTCATAGTATGAAAAATCAACCCAGTGGTTGTTATGATAGTACTTTCCTGGATGGGATGGGTCAGTATTTTCTCGGTAATAAATGGTTTGAATGTTCTGGCCATTAGTAGGGCTCCATGCCACTTTAGAGTTGTGACCTATAATCACACAAGGGACCCCAGGGAAATTTACGCCGTATACGTTCAAAGACGGGCAACACAAGTGTATTTCATACCATATAGAAGGGATGGTCAGTCCCAAATGGGGATCTCCTGCCAGATAAGGTTTACCTGTGTCAGTTATTTTTCCGCTGACGACCCAATTATTGCTGTTTCCTAAGCAGTAGTTTGCCCTACCTAAAAAACTAAAATCTCCAAACTCAGATAAATCAGGTAAGTCTTGCTCTGGGGTTAGGCTTACGTGTTCTATTGAATTTGTTCCTGAGCCACCTGGGTCGGGGGTTTCTTCGAGATGCCATCCGCCAACCCCTCGGCCAGGTCCTAAGTTAAGCAGACTGTGTAAGAGCCTTTCTTTATCGTGCCGAGGCTCGGCAGGGTAAGGACCTTGGTCGTAGGGGGACTGTTTTTTGTAGGGCCACTCAGGCAAGATACCATCCGTTCTCTCTTTGCCCAAGTAGGTTTCAAAGTTTCGCCGATCCAGCTGTCCTAGGCCAAAGGCCAGTTCCTGAGTTATTAGACCTTGGATTATTAGGGTGTCCAATACGGTCCACGGTTGAGGTTCATATTTTGCAGCTTTGAAGAAACTGGGCCAACTTTGGGTACTTCGAAGTTCGTCTATGCGAGCGTTGACCCCTTGCGCATATGCCTCCATAATAGGCAGCATAGGTGAGTTCGTCTTCTGATACCTCTCAAGCTGGGCTCGGGCAACTAGAGAAAGGCCAAGCGTAAGTTCAAACCAGTCTGAGTTTATTTGCTTAGGGCCAAGTATTTCTGCCAAGCGTCCGTGCCCCTTGCG
>DGFF01000104.1:5945-12119 GCA_002391545.1 Candidatus Fermentithermobacillaceae bacterium UBA3907
TTTTTTGCTTCTTATTTACATATCTTATCTGGATTGTATTGGAATGTGTGCAAACTGGTCAAGCCGCGTTCTTCCGTTAATGACGCTGGACATAAATGGGAAGGAGAGGATGAGTTGTGATATCATTATTACGTCTGCAGTAATGATTTGTGACCAATCGATACTAGAAGGGGAGCAAGCTTAATGGGGGAAAGGTTGAAACTTTTCCGGTTCCAAGAAAACGCTAATTTGTATCTAAAAAGTATAATGATGAGTTCTTTGGCCCAAGGAGCTTACGGTGTTATCCAAGGGCTTTACATATTATCTCTAGGTTTTGATGAGTCAATTTTAGGGACAATCCTATCAGCCAGAATGCTTGCTGCAGCGTTTGCTTCCATTCCTGCAGGTATCATCTCGGATACTAAAGGTCGTCGGCCGGTGCTAATCGCTGGGGGGATCTTGACCACAGTAGGATACACGGGCATGGCTCTTTCTTCATCTCCTCTGAGCATGATCTTGTTTTCCTGTGTAGTTGGTGTGGCTCAAGCTTGCCAGATGACGTCTGGGGCCCCTCTTATGGCCGAGACCAGTTCACCAGAGGAACGACCCAGCTTGTTCGGGGTAAACTTCAGTTTATCTATGTTTGCCAATATGGCAGGTAGCTTAATAGGTGGATTCCTTCCTCAGCAGTTAGGCTTTATGGGTCAGGTTACGGCATTTAGAGTTTCCCTGGCTCTGTTTTCGATTGTAACTTTGATTGGTGTATTCCCAGTGTACAAAATCGTCGAGCATCAACTCCACTTAGAAGAGGGTAAGAAAGATCCGTCAGTTAATGTTGATGTTGGGGACGAGGAAAGTTCAGCTTTAGAAAAAGCAAAGGTGGAACTAAAAGGTTTAGTCGATGTAATGCGTAATCGGGATGTGTTGATTCTCCTTGCTTACAGCGTATTGATCGGTTTTGGGGCAGGGTTGGTAGTCCCTTTCTTCAACGTGTTTTTGTCGGGTAAACTCCAGGTAGATAGCGGCGTAGTTGGTCTGATACTTTCTCTGAGTCAAGGTGCCACGGCCATTGCCGGGCTTATTGCACCTATCCTGGCCAACAAATACGGGAAGGTGAAAACGGTTGTAGGAACCCAGCTGGCATCTATTCCATTTTTGCTGCTTATAGCCCTTCCACCCAATATATATTTGGTCTCATTTGCCCTTTTTATGCGCTCTGCGTTGATGAATATGTCTAACCCAGTGGCTTCAAATTTTTCGATGGAGATAGTTGAGGCAGATAAGAGAGGGAAAATATCTAGTTTGATGAGGATTTCTGACAACATAGCCAGATCTCTCAGCGCTTATGCGGCCGGGTACATAATGTCTAGGTATAATTACGAGATACCTTATTTCATAACTGCAGTTCTTTATTTCTTAGCCAGCGTAATCTATTGGAAAGGTTTTGGAGGCAGGGAAGAGGAAATCATAAGTAAAGCGCAGTAGATCATGACCAATTCTTAAAGGGGGTATTTCATGAAGGAGACTAAAATATCTGTAGTCATAGGAGATATTACTAAGCAGGAAGTTGATGCTATAGTGAATGCAGCCAACAACACCCTTTTAGGCGGGGGAGGCGTTGATGGAGCCATCCATAGGGCTGCAGGACCTGAGCTTTTGGAAGAGTGCAGGAAGATAGGTGGGTGCGAGACTGGAAAAGCGGTTATAACTAAAGGCTACAACCTGCCAGCTGAATACGTTATACACACTGTCGGCCCAGTGTGGCGTGGAGGGTCACATGGTGAGGCGGAACTTTTGGCTTCGTGTTACAAAGAGTCTCTTAAGGTGGCAGTAGAACGTGGTATTAGAACTATAGCATTTCCTTCGATAAGCACTGGAGCGTATGGTTATCCGGTAGAGCTTGCTGCGCCCATAGCCGTTAACACTGTAGCAGAGTTTGTGGATAGTGCCTCTTCGTCTTCTATAGAAGAAGTAAGGTTTGTGTGTTTCGATGAAAAGACATACGAGATTTACAGGCGGGAATTGGACAGGTTAAAACACGATAGCCGAAGTTTAAGTACTTGAGAGAAAAGGAGGTTTAGATTATGACAGAAACTATTGAGATAATAAAAAGACGTAGATGTGTAAGAAAATACAAACCAGATCAAATACCCGATTCGGCCTTAAACGAAATTATGGAATGTGCTCTTTTGGCTCCAAACGCAATGAATCAGCAAAAATGGCATTTCACCGTAATACAAGACGAAGAGATTTTAAAGAAAATAACCGAAGTATCCAGGGAGAACTTGTTGAAATCTGGCTCAGAGCGTATGGTCCAAAGGGCATCTGATCCCGATTATAGTCCATTTTTCAATGCCCCTACCGTTATTATTATCAGCGCAGATTCACAAGCTAGGTTTGTTCAGCTAGACTGCGCTTTGGCCGCTGAAAATATACTACTGGCTGCAGAATCTCTGGATATAGCCTCTTGCATCATGACTTCTCCTGAAATGATTTTCAAGTCCGAGAAAGGGCGAGAACTCATGAAGGAACTTAAGATTCCCGAGGGTTACGAGCATGTTTGCACTATAACTTTGGGATACAGAGACGGCGACAGACCAGAACCGAAGCCAAGGAATAAAGGGGTAATCACTTATTTGAAGTAAATGATAGGGATGCGGCTATCTTGTTAGAAGATAAATTACCGGCAGCAGGGATTTTCCAGAAGCTGCCGGTAATCTATTTACGTTAATTCTTATTTTTCATCCATAAACGGATACCTGTACCCTACAGGCGGGTTGAGATGTTCCTTAATGGCTCTTGGGCTTACCCAGCGCATCATGTTGAATTTTGATCCTGCTTTGTCGTTCGTGCCTGAGGCTCGGGCTCCTCCAAATGGCTGCTGAGCTATGACTGCGCCAGTAGGTTTATCGTTGATGTAGAAGTTGCCAGCTGCATGGGTTAGGCGCTTTTCGATTTTTACTATTGCTTCTCTGTCTTGGGCGAAAACCGCACCTGTTAATCCATAGATGGAAGTTGAATCGCAAAGATCGAGCGCCTCATCGATCTCTGAGTCTTTGTACACATAGACGGTCAAAACTGGACCGAAGATTTCCTCCTCCATGGTCTTGAAGCGGGGATTAGTTGTCAGAATTATTGTAGGCTCGATGAAGAACCCGACGCTGTCACCGCAGTTTCCACCGCAGATTATCTCAGCTTCAGGTGATTCTTTAGCATAGTCGATGTAACCTTTAATGGATTTGAAAGCTTGAGCGTCTATTACTGCACCCATAAAGTTTGTGAAATCTTCTACATCTCCTACTTTGATGGTGCTTACCTCTTCAATGAGTCTTTGTTTTAGAGTTGGCCACATGCTTTCCGGTACATAGGCGCGGGATGCAGCAGAGCATTTTTGTCCTTGGAACTCAAAAGCACCTCTTGCTAGAGCTGTGACCAAGGGTTCCAAGTCTGCTGACGGATGGACGAATACAAAGTCTTTTCCGCCTGTTTCTCCTACAAGCCTTGGGTAAGTTCTGTAGTTCTTAATGTTTTCTCCTACTGTCTGCCAAATGGACTGGAAGGTGGCTGTGGAACCTGTAAAGTGTACTCCTGCTAAATTCGGATTGGAAAGAGCAACATTCCCTAGCAGGTTGCCAGGACCTGGAATGAAGTTTATGACTCCATCAGGAAGCCCTGCTTTTTGAAGGATACTCATTACATGATAGGCTGAGTATACTGCGGAAGAAGCAGGTTTCCAAAGCACTACGTTTCCTGCCATGGCAGCGCTGGTAGGAAGGTTGCCTGCTATTGAAGTGAAGTTAAAAGGCGTTATAGCAAACACAAACCCTTCAAGTGGCCTGTATTCCATTCGGTTCCAGGAGTCGACAGTGGATTCAGGCTGTTCCTTGTAAATCTCATTCAAGAAGTATGTGTTGAACCTGAGCATGTCTATAAGCTCGCACGCAGCATCGATTTCGGCTTGATACGCAGTTTTGCTCTGGCCAAGCATAGTGGCGGCGTTAATGGTGCTGCGATAGGGCCCCGCCAGCATTTCTGCGGTCTTTAGGAAAATTGAAGCCCTATGCTCCCATGGCATCGACTCCCAATCTTGTTGGGCCGCAAGAGCCGCTTCTATAGCATCCTGTACTTCTTTCTCCCCTGCCATGTGGTATCTTCCGATGACTATCTCTTTGTTGTGGGGAATTATGCACTTACCCAAGTTTCCAGTGCGCACTTCTTTGCCCCCGATAATGAGAGGTATTTCAATTTCGCGGGTTCTTAGTTCGACCAAACGAGACTTTAGTTCCTTTCTTTCCTTGGTACCTGGCGCATAAGATAATACCGGTTCGTTCTTAGGCTTATCTATCTTAAACACGGCGTTAGACATAAGTAATCACCTCTGGTTAAAGTATTCTCCATTTTACTTCTCTATTGAAATATATTTTTCCTGCTTCAATCTAAGTATAGGGACGGTTCTGCTGCTTCTCTTCGGAAGCAGCAGAACCGTCCCTATAATCAGCTGGCAGGATTTTCTTGTTCGTAGTGCGAAATGTAACAAGGGCATAATCCTATTGTAACCAGCGATTACAGGAAGATTGATAAGGGGGTATATAAGGTGAGCACGTGGCTAACTAATTGTCGTTTAATCGACGGTATAGCCAACCGGCCTACGGTTGATATGGCTATAGAAATTTGTGGTTCGAAGATTGGAAGGATCTTGCAGTCCAGCGCTTTGGAAACAGAAGACGTGATTGGAGCAGATGATCAGATTATAGATTTAAAGGGAAGGACTGTAATGCCTGGCTTGTGGGATAGTCACATGCATCTTACTTTTTTCATCCATACGCGGCAAGATTTTGCGCATGTACCTGATCTGGCGATCAGGGGAGCTCAGAGGGCCCAGGACTTCTTAGAAAGCGGCGTGACGTCCTGTAGAGTTATGGGAGACGAATCTGGCGTGGATTTCGCGCTTAGGGACATGATATCTCGGGGAGAATTCTTAGGACCTAGGTTGGTTATAGCAGGCGAGTCTATAACTACTACTGGGGGCCACGCCTATGACAGTTCCGGGATTGAATGCGATGGCCCCTATGAAGTTAGGCGCGCAGTTAGGCAGCAACTCAAGCGAGGAGCAGATTTCATTAAAATCATGATGACCGGCGGTATAATGGGCGAACACGAAGGTTTCGGGAGCACGCAAATGACGCCAGATGAGGTTTTGGCTGCTACAGAAGTTGCGCATTTTGCTGGGAAACATGTGGCTGCTCACACAGGTGGCGTTCACGGAGTTGAGATGGCGATTCTAAATGGAGTAGACACGGTGGAACATTGTTATGCTTTGGACGAAAGAGTCGCCAAAATGCTTGCAGAATCAGGAGTTGTATGCGTTCCCACCTTGGTCGTAACAGATTCGATTTCTTTGTATCGTGAGCAGGGTGCTCCAGAGTTCGCCCTTAGAAAACTGGAGATGGCTAGAGAATATCACAGGAGAAGTTTTCGACATGTTTTGAACACAGGTGCCAAATTTGCAGTAGGTTCAGATTTGCCGGCGGCAAAAGTAAATGGAGTGGTTCCAACAGTAAGGGAAATGGAGATTATGGTAGAATTGGGTGCTCACCCTATGACTGTAATAAAGGGTGCTACTTCTTGCCCAGCAGATATATGCGGACTAGGTGAGGTTGTGGGTACCCTTACGGAAGGCAAGATTGCAGACTTGCTCATCGTAGAAGGTTGTCCATGTCAGGATATGAAACTTCTAGAGAATCCAGTAGCAATAATGAAGGACGGACAGTGGATTAAGAACCTGATTGAGTAGCTTCCTGGATGTAAGCATGGGAAACGAAATGCTGCAAGTTAAGATAACTACCATCTTAACTTGCAGCAACCTGTTTATCTTTTTCAAAGCGCACCGCACTTTATTTGTTAGGCAGATATTTGCTCTAATGTTGGTTTTGGTTTCAAGACAAAGTAGTAGCAAACTACTGACAAGGCGAACAGTATCACTGTTACTATCCAGGCTAGATCAGGATTGAGCCGATACATGAATCCCCCCAATATACTGCCTACTCCCATTCCTAAGGAAGACGCGCACATTAAAAAACCGGACCATGTGGCTAAGTATTTAGGCTCAACAACCTCGATGTTTAGAGCTTGCATTGCAGGGCTCGATATGTTTCCTACCATAGTTATGAGAAGAAGTACAGCGTACACTTGCCA
>DGFF01000032.1 GCA_002391545.1 Candidatus Fermentithermobacillaceae bacterium UBA3907
AAGGCACAAGGTGCGAAAACATCACATTCTACATCATACACTTCGTCAGGGGATATGGCCTCTGCTCCCAACTCTACCACTCTTTGCACCTTTTCTGGCACAATATCTGTGATGTATACCTTGGCTCCCTCATCTAGCAGTTGCTCCGCTAAAAAGTAACCCACATTGCCTGCTCCTTGGATTGCAACTGTCCTACCCGCAAGGCTTTCATCACCAAACACCTCAAGAACACACGCCTGCATTGCCCGTAAAACTCCAAATGCAGTCACAGGAGACGGGTTCCCACTGATCCATGGAAGACCCACAACATGCTCAGTTGCAGATCTTATTATTTCCATATCTTCAGTTGTCGTACCTACATCTTCAGCAGTGATATATCTTCCACCTAGAGTGTCTATGAACTTGCCGAAAGCTCGCAGCAGTTCTTCAGATTTATCTCTGGCTGGATCGCCTATTATCACGGCCTTACCTCCGCCAACATTAAGACCCATAACAGCGCTTTTGTACGTCATGCCCCGGGACAATCTAAGGGCGTCCGTCAGAGCTTCCTCTTCGGACTTATAAGGCCACATCCTTACTCCACCCAACGTAGGCCCTAGCGTAGAATTATGGATCGCGATAATAGCCTTCAAACCTGAAACTTTGTCATGACAAAACACTACTTGCTCGTAATCGTTAGTTTCCATCGGACCGAAAACTTCCATTTGAATCCCCCTTTTTTTGTTGTTAATGATGACCTAAAGTTCTTTTGAAGAAACGTTGCCATCTAACATACATAAGATGCAATAATTGTGCCAAGATCAATTTTCGATTATGTCGCCTATTTCCAAGCCTTGTTGTTTACTCTGGTATACATTCATTCACCTAGGGCGTGCAATCTCCTGCAGTATTGCATCCAATTGCACGCTGAATTTTGCAGACACACTTTGTATACATTTTCACACACTTGTGACCGCAGCCCCTTATTTCTGTGTAAAACCGTATTTCTGCATCTTGTAATAAAGGGTTCTAACGCTTATACCTAGAAGTTTCGCCGCTTCAGTCTTGTTGTAAGAAGCATGCTCCAATGCGCGTCCAATGGTTTCTACTTCTGCCCTCTCCACTGCCCGGCGCAAAGTCTCAACTTCCATTTCAATGCCGTGTGGACATTCTTCACCCTTTTCCGTCGATAACCGGTTGGTCCCCCATCCCAAAGGAGGCAAATGCTCAACCCGTATGATTCTTTCCTGGTATTTCATGTTGATAATCGCCCTCGCGAGCACATTTTCCAGTTCTCGTACGTTGCCAGGCCACCTGTAAGATCTGAAAACTCTCAGCACTTCATCATCGACACCTTCTACAGACCTTCCGTAGTTTTGGTTTAGTCCGCGCAACAGATGGTCGCATAAACCATCAATGTCCTCTGGTCGCTGTCTTAGAGGCGGTATAAAAATCGGGATCACGCTAAGCCTGTAGTACAAGTCCTCACGGAATTTACCGGCTGCCACCATTTGCTCAAGTGGAGCATTGGTAGCGGCTATCACCCTCACATCTACAGGAGTGGGTTTGGACTCGCCTATCCTAACAACCTCTTTCTCCTGAAGCGCCCGAAGGAGACTGGCCTGAACAGAAATATCCATGGCTCCAATTTCATCAAAGAATAAAGTACCTCCGTCTGCCTCATGAAACAAACCTTTTTTGCCGCCCTTCTTTGCCCCAGTAAACGCTCCCTCCACGTATCCGAAAAGTTCAGATTCGAGAAGGCTCCTAGGAAGCGCAGCGCAATTTACTCGGACAAACGGTTTGTCGTACCTAGTAGATGCGTTATGGATAGCATGTGCAAAAAGTTCCTTACCGGTTCCGCTTTCGCCCCTCAAAAGAACAGTAACAGGAGTCGGCGCAACCCGATGCGCTTGCTCGATGGCTTGAAGCATAAGCAGGCTGCTGGTTATTATGTCATCAAATGTGTACTTGGGTTCAAATCCTTTTACAACGCTTTTTAAGTTTTCCAGCTCTTCAGTGAGTTGCAGTACCTCAGAAACATCTCGAATAACGGCAACGCTGCCCTTAAGTTTTCCGTCTGCTATAATAGGAGCACCGTTTACAACCACAGGACGCTTCATAGGACCTACCTTCAATTTAGCGTTAACTACAGGTTTACCTGTCTTCAACACTTCGTAGTGAACGCTTTCACCCTCGGATATATCTATGGTAGCAGGCTGACCTATAACAGCATTTTCTGCAAATCCTGTAAGCTTGGTATAGGCCGGGTTGACTAGTATACCGTTTCCATGCTCATCCACAACTGATATTGCGTCTTGAGTGGATTCTATCACCGCATAAAGGAGGGATTGGATTTCTTTGAGATTAGTCACCTGTTCGGCTAAACATTTAATCTCAGTAATATCCCGAAATACTGCAACCGCTCCTAACAAGTCGCCATGGGGACCAGTAACCGGCATCCTGTTAGTCACAACTAAAGTATTGCCTAGTTGTTGCCTCTGGTTGATCTCAGGGATACCGCTTTCCAAAACCTTGTTCAGCCGCGTATTGGGAATGACCTCAGATACAGGTTTGCCTATCACCTCGTCAGTTTTCTTACCTGAAAGTCTTTCTGCCGCTGTATTGAAAACAATAATTCTTTCGTGATCGTCAATTGCTATAATCGCATCGTGGGTTGAATTTAGAATGCATTCAACCAGGCTAGAACCTGAATTTTCCACTGGTTCGCGCACCCCCATTACGCCGGTAATCAAACACCTAGACGAATCCTATCTGCCATAAAAGCGATGAATTCCGAGTTCGTCGGTCGCCTATCGTCATTTCCAGGGGTTGATCCGAATCTCTGCTTGATATAACCTGCATTGCCCCTGGTCCAAGCTACCTGTATAGCATGTCGTATAGCCCTTTCTACCCTGCTAGGCGTAGTTGAATGCTTCTTGGCTATTTCAGGATAAAGAATCTTGGTTACCCCAGATGAATACTCTGGCTTATAGGATACGATCAGAATTGCATCGGTAAGATATCTATATCCCTTTAAGTTTGGAGATATCCCTATCTTCTGAAGGATGGACGTTACCGCGGCTTCACGGGCCATTTCGTCTCCTTGGGTTACGTGGAAAGAAACATGCTCAGAGGGATCATCCCAATTGACCATTTGCCTTAACCTCTGTGCGAGAGTTTCTAATTCAAAAGGTTTTACTAGATAGTAGTCTGCGCCCAATTCTACGGCTCGACGTGTAATAGAATCCTGCCCAAAAGCCGATAGAATGACGATCTTAGGCCGTGCAGAAAGTTCTTTCTCAGCTAGTTTCTCTAGGACGCCCATACCATCTAGATACGGCATAACCATATCAAGGATGACAACATCTGGGGCAAACTCCTGGATCAAGGTTAGCGTTTCGAACCCATTGTAAGCCACACCAATTACCTTCATATCTTCTTGCTCTTCCAAATATTGTTTCATGATACTTGCTAATTCTTTGTTATCATCGGCAATGAGCACCCTTAGTTGTCGCACCTGGAATCAACTCCTAAAACCTAACATCCCATATCTGGCAACAAGTTTCGCTAATACAATCCCAAAACCCAACTTGGAGAATTGAGTACACGTTAATTGGAGTCTAAATCGCTTCAAGGTGTAGGCTAAAGTTCGGATGAAGAGGATTCCTTTTTTGCTATGAGTTCTTGAAGCTGTTCTTATAATCTTCTGCCTTCAACAATAGTTCCCGCCCATGTGCCAAGGAAGCCCCAACTTCGGCGCCGCTAAGCATTCGCGCAATCTCCTTGGCTCTGCTTTCTTGGTCCTTCAATTCAATTACTTGCCCGTAGGTTCTACCACCCCCCTCGGTTTTTGTAACTACAAAATGGGAATCGGCCATAGCTGCAATTGAAGCGAGGTGAGTAACGCAAAGCACTTGGTGAGTTCTACCGAGTTGCCACAGTTTTTCACCGATCGCCTGTCCAGCTCTCCCTCCTACTCCTGCATCTATTTCGTCGAAAATAAGTGTGGGAACTGGGTCTACTTCTTCCACGCAAGATTTTATGGCTAGCATGAGCCGAGATAGTTCGCCACCAGATGCAACCTTCTGCAAAGGTAAAGCAGGCTCTCCTGGATTGGCACTAAAAAGAAATGTTGCCTTATCAAACCCATCCTGAAAGGGTCTGATTTTCACCCCGTCTACTAACACGCCATCTTCCGCATCCTCTTGATGTTCCAATTGTACTATGAACTTTGCCCCAGGCATTCCCAGCTCCTCTAGCACATCTGAAATGCTTTCTTCCATCTTGGTAGCAGCCTCCCTCCTCAATTGAGTAAGAGTCCGCCCTATTGAAGCCATTTCATTTTCTATCGCCGCTAGTTCCTCATCGAGTTTCTCTAGTATCTCACTGGCATTCAAAAGATGCTTTAGCCTTTCTTCTGCATTACCCTTATACTTGAGCACATCCTCAATTGTGCCCCCGTACTTGGATTTGAGTTTTTCAATCAAATCTAGACGTTCCTGAACCTCTTGGAGTCGACCTGGCTCGAGACTTAGCCCTTTTTGATATTCCCTGAGTAAATCTACTGCTACTTCCAATGCATAGGATACTTGCTCCAATGCGTTCTTGGTTCCTTCTGCAGCCGGGTCTATATCAGCGGCTTCCTTTAACAACTCGATCGCCTGGGTTATCAGCTCGTACGCGCTCCTAGTTCCGTCTACTCCGTCATAAATAGATCCATATACCTCGTTGGAAAGGTTAATGAGCTTTCTCTGAGAATTAAGTACCCTGTATTCTTGACGCAATACTTCATCTTCCCCGATGCACAAAGCAGCCTTGTCTATCTCTGCAATTTGGTAAGCCAAAAGGTCTATCTCGCGTTCTCGAGCAGACTGGTCAGTACTTAGGTCTTTTTTTTCTTGAATCAACTCCTGGCGCCTAGAAAAATGTGAGTAATATTTAGATTTTAGAGGGGCTATGGCTTGCTTATTCATGCTATCTATCATGCTTATGTAGTTTTGCGCGCGCAGCAGCGAATAGTGTTCTTGTTGCCCGTGGATGTCTACCAGCTTTTCCCCAATCGATTGGGCCATTGACATAGTAGCTATTCTCCCGTTGATCCGCATGTATGACCTTTCGGGTAATATATCGCGCTGAATTGCTACTTCCGTTCCTTCGCCTAGAGACTTTTCCCATTGTTCGTCGAAACCATTTGCATCCCCCTCTGGAGAAATGAAAAGTTCAAGTATGGCCCTTTCCTCTCCAGCCCTTATGACTTCAGGAGACGTCCTGTAGCCAAGGCAGGCCATAACCGCATCTACGATCATGGACTTACCCGCACCCGTTTCCCCTGTAAATACAGTCAAACCAGGCCCGAGCTCAATTTCAACGTCTCGAAATATGCCGAAATTCTGTATCCTCAAGTACGTGAGCAAGTATCATCACATTCCCGCTATATTGCGTAAAATTTCAAGCACCTCTGATGGGTCATGTCCTTCTCGAACCACCAGCATGACTGAATTATCTCCGGCTACGCTTCCTGCTATTCCCTCAAGATTCATACCATCAATTGCTTCTCCCACTGCCGGTCCAGTTCCTGAAATTGACTTAACAATTATGATGTTCCCCGACTTCTCCATGCTTACGCAGCAATCCTTAAACAATCTGTTGAACCTCTCCTTATACACCAATGTATGATCACCCGGCATTAGCGAATATCTGTAGCGTCCGTCTCCAGAGGGAACACGTACCAAATGCATCTCTTTTATGTCCCTGGAAATTGTAGCCTGGGTAACCTTTATACCCTCATCTGCAAGCAATCTGCACAGCTCTTCCTGGCTGGTGATGACGTTATTCGACACTAGCTCAATAATTTTCATTTGTCTCTTAGCTTTCATTTGCAAACTGCCTCCTAATTTTATTCACTTTTTGTCACTCAGCCAGTATTACCCCCTAGGTAACCTGTCTACCCCTTCTTTCATCTTCTTGCGCAAGACATCGTAAAAAGACCAGCCTTTCATCCTGAGCAAACATGCCTTATACTCGGATTTTTTCACGACTATAATGTCTTTCTTTTCGAGAGGGAAAAATTCCTGCCCATCCAATGACAGGGTCGTCGATTGACTCGGCAAGGTAACCTCTACTTCGCAGGATTCTGATGAGGGAACAACTATGGATCTTGAATACAAAGTGTGGGGACATATTGGGGTAGCGAGAAATGCTTCAATCTCAGGCGCCAGAATTGGCCCGCCTGCGGAAAGAGAATAAGCGGTAGAACCTGTAGGTGTGGCAATAATGAGCCCATCAGCCGCGTAAACATCCACGTTTCTCCCTGACACGCTAAACGAAAGAACAGTCAACCGCCCATAGGGTCCCTTGGACACACACGCTTCGTTTAGAGCAATGCTAGAAAATACAGTTTTCCCTTGCCTAACAACATCCGTAGAAAGCATAAGCCTTTCATCTTTATCCCACTCTCCGGAAATAAACTTTGGTAAATAGGTAAACAAATTGTTGGCTTCAAGCTCTGTAAGGAACCCGAAATGCCCAAGGTTTACCCCTAGAATCGGAATGCCCAGAGGGCCGAGTGATCTTGCAGCAGCAAGGAGAGAACCGTCTCCGCCTAGCACTATTGCAAAATCAACTTTGAAAGGCCAATCATCCAAACGTAATATCCGTTCACGCCATTTTTCAAAGACCTCAGCGCAAGGCGGCAGGTAAGCTTCAATATTTCTTTCTCCCAACCACAGTATTATTTCGTCTACCAATTCTTCGCTTTCAGGCTTATCTAGATTAGGCAATAACCCTATGCCTTTTTTATCCACTCTTCTTTCTCCAATCTTTTCAAAATCTCATCAACCTTTGCGACTACACCCAATGCGTCCATACCATATATTCGGCGAAGTTCTTGCTGCGGGCCATGTTGTATAAAGCCCATGGGGAGCGTCAGTCTGTAAATTCTATGCCTACACATTGGATCAACGGCATCCAACACTGCTTCCCCAAACCCACCTGAAGGTACATTTTCTTCAACCACCAATAAAGGCCTTGTTGAAGCCAATTCATCAATCATCTCTACATCCAAAGGCGACACGAATCTTGCATTTACTACTCCACACGATATGCCTTTCTGGCCAAGCAAATTGGCGGCCTCAATGCTAGGCTGCACCATACTGCCAAGGGCTAGAACGTTTATGTCAGTACCGTAGGAAATTAGTTCAGCTTTTCCAATTTCCAGCTCCTTCGGATTATCCAGAAACTCTTCAAAGGAAACTCCAACGCCTGCGCCGCGAGGGTACCGAATTGCGCTAGGACCTGGCATCTCGAGCGCAGTCCATAACATGTTGACCAATTCAGCCTCATCTTTAGGGGCCATAATGGTTAAACCTGGAGCTGTCCTTAAATAGCTTATGTCAAACTGTCCATGATGAGTTTCGCCATCCTCGCCAACAATGCCTGCTCGGTCTACTGCAAAGACTACCTTCAGCTTCTGAAGACAGACATCTTGGATTATCTGGTCATAAGCCCTTTGCAGAAATGTGGAGTAGATGGCCACAACAGGCAGTTTTCCACCCTGAGCAAGCCCTGCAGCAAATACCACCGCATGGCTCTCTGCAATGCCCACATCAAATACTCTATCTGGAAACTGTGATACAAATTCATCAAGCCCTGTACCATCGGTCATGGCTGCAGTAATTGCCACCAAGTCGTCTTTCTTCTGTGCGAAACTAGCCATGGCCTGTCCAAAAACCTTGCTATAAGAAGGTGCGCTTCCTCTAGTTTCAATGATTTGGCCTGTGTCAGGATCAAACGGACCCAAACCGTGGAACTTTTCAGGATTTTCCTCTGCAAACGTGTAACCCTTACCCTTTGTAGTCACTACATGAACCAATACTGGTTCATCAATCATCTTTATCTCTTCGAACACCTGTATAAGCTCACCCAAATCATGGCCATCGAAAGGTCCATAGTACCTAAATCCCAAGGATTCGAACCACGCTTCAGGGAACAAAAAATATTTCAATCCGCCCTTAAAGCGCCTTAGCCAGTCTATGGTTCGCCGCCCTATGTTAGGCATTCTTTCCAAGACCTTTTCCATTGCAGACTTGGTAGACCTATACGCAGGCGCAAGTCTCAGCAATGTTAAATACCGTGCGATACCCCCAACGTTTTCCGAGATAGACATGGAGTTATCGTTAAGAACCACAATTAGAGGCGTACCTAACTCCCCAGCGTTGTTAAGACCCTCATAGGCAACACCAGATGTAAGGGCTCCGTCTCCTATAACGTCTATAATTTTCCAGTCTCCCCCATCGAGATCTCTAGCCTTTGCGAGTCCTAGAGCATATGAGATCGAACCTGCTGCATGACCAGTATCATAGATGTCGTAGGGGCTTTCATTTCTCTTAGGAAAACCCGAAATACCACCTAACTTGCGCAAAGTCCCAAACGCCTCATATCGTCCTGTAATTATTTTGTGGGTGTAGCTTTGATGCCCTACGTCCCAAACTATCTTGTCGTTCGGAGTATCAAACACTTTGTGCAGCGCAAGAGTGAGCTCCACTGTGCCAAGGGACGATGCCAGGTGTCCCCCATTGCTCGACACTACCCGCACAATTTCCCCTCTTATTTCGTCTGCCAAAGATTGGAGCTCTTCAACTGACAGTCCGCGGATGTCCTCTGGCGATCTAACATTACAGAGTCGCAATCCCTCTCCTCCCAAATCCATAGAAAATACACCAAGCGCGTCGCGATAAATGCCATTAACAGTACTTATTGCCGTGTTATGGGGCATATAGGCCGCCCAGCTTATTGATATATAATTCAGTAAGATTAACAAAGAACCGTTCATCCAGCCCTGGTACAGACAAACAGCAAATACTGTCAGATAGGGCTCGTTCAGCCTCTTTGCGCGCCTCTTCGAAAGACAATGCCTTCACAAGGGTGCTTTTATCCTCTTCTTTCTGGCTCTCGCCTATGTCCGATATGTCATCGATTATCTGATATGCATATCCGAAACTTCTTCCCCACCCTCCAAGAGCATCAATCAAATTGTCAGGTGCACCACCCACAATTGCGCCTGTTCTAGCAGCCACTTCAAACAAGGCCCCTGTTTTCATGCTGTACATCTTCATTATTTGATTAGGATCCGGGGTTTTCCTTTCGAGTTCTAAATCTAGCACTTGGCCACCTACCATCCCCTTGGGACCTGATCCGGAGGCTATTTCCTGAGCGGCACGACATACCAGATCTTTTCTTGCACCCGTGGAAGATAGCATGATCTCAAAGGCCATAGTCAAAAGAGCATCGCCACAAAGCACAGCCATAGCCTCACCAAATTTTCTGTGACAAGTAAGCTGTCCCCGACGGTAATCATCGTTATCCATACAAGGAAGGTCATCGTGAACCAATGAGTACGCGTGGATCATTTCAATACCCGCCGCAAATGGTAATGCAATGTCAAAAGAGCAACCGCAACTTTGACAAGCCTCAATCAAAACGATGCCTCTCAATCTCTTACCTCCAAAAAGAGAGTAAGAAACACATTCTTTAAGAGAGGGTAAATCCCACTGGTATGCTTCTACAATGTCAGAAATAGATGCGTCTATTTCCGCACGCCTTTGTTCAAGGTATTGGTTAAATGCGTTCATTTTCCTCTTCTTCGCCCGCCTTAAGGATTTCCTGAACCCTGCTGTCGGCTTTATCCAAGATCATCTCCAATTTCCTCGCCAGCGCGATCCCTTCTTCAAATTTCTTTAGTGACTCTTCAAGAGAAAGGTCTCCACTTTCTAAACATTTCACTATCTCTTCAAGTTTCTTTAAGCTGCTGGCAAAATCCAATTCCTCATTATTCTCAAGCACGCTGCTCATTAAACCTCCAACTCCTCCTCATCGCACTTTTCTTCTACACGACAAATTATAGACCCCTTATGGAGGGTGACAACCACTCTACTGTCAAGCGCAACTTCGTCGGAATTTTTTATAACGTGCAAATCAGGAATGCTTCTGGTCACGCTATACCCTCTAGATAGAATTTTCAAAGGACTCAATGCATCGAGCTTCCCTGTTATCCAGTTAAATCTCTGCCGCTCTAGGTTTAAAATATTCCTCATAGCATCTTCGAGATCCTGTCTCAATCTATATAGACTTTCTCTAGCTGCGACAAGAAACCAATCGGGTCTCTCAAAGCAGGGCCTAGACACAAGACTCTCTAGTTTTTTACGATTGTCTTCTATCTCTAGTTTTACATGGGTATACGCTCTTTGAACAAGGGCATTAACAGCAGATTTCAACTGCTCGGCATCGGGAACTACTAATTCAGCCGCAGCCGATGGCGTAGGCGCTCGAACATCAGCCACTAGATCTGCTATAGTCACATCTCTCTCGTGGCCAACTGCAGATACAATAGGAACTCTAGATTCGTATATAGCCCGCGCTACTACTTCATCGTTGAATACAAACAGGTCCTCCTGAGAACCCCCACCCCTGCCTACGATTATGACATCTACGTCTGGAATTTCGTTTAGGGCTTTTATCCCCGCAGCAATAGCAGAAGCTGCACCTTCCCCCTGAACCTTGCAGTCAGCCAAAACAAATTGTACGCCAGGGTACCGCCTTGTACCTATTGATATAATGTCTCTTATCGCAGCGCCCCTTTTTGAAGTGACCAAGCCGATTTTTCGCGGGAACATAGGCAGGGGCCTTTTTCGATCTTCTTTAAAGAAACCTTCTTTTTCCAACTTTTCTTTTAGCTTTTCTAAAGCAGCATATAGGGCACCAAGCCCAAAAGGCTCCATATAGGTAGCATACACCTGGTAGATGCCGTCTCGCTCAAAGACAGAAACGCTGCCTGAAACGATTACCTGCATTCCATCTTCAGGTACAAACGACAATTTGCTGCGGTTGTTAAGCCACATAACAGCCCTAATGCTAGACTTCTCATCTTTAAGAGTAAAATAGAGGTGGCCTCGGTAATCTCTAAGGTTAGCTATCTCACCTTGTACGAACACTTGCTGCAAAAAGTCGTCTTCCCAGAACATTTTCCGGATATAAGAGTTTAACTGGCTTACTGAAACCACATCTTTGTAATCCAATCCTAGGCCACCTCCTTCCTACTACCAGTCCTCAGACCCGCTACTGAGATATTCGTGAATGTCTTTTGCGGCAGTTTTGCCTGCGCCCATGGCCAAAATCACAGTTGCTGAACCGGTCACTGCGTCGCCACCGGCCCATACCCTCGGCCTTTTGGTTCTACCTGTCTCTTCATCGACTATAAGTCCACCCCATGAGTGAGCACTGAGACCATCTGTAGTGTTTACTATTATAGGATTAGGAGAAGTCCCTAAAGCCATCACAACAGTATCTGCTTCCATAACAAACTCAGATCCTGGAATTGGCACCGGCCGCCTTCTGCCCGATTCATCAGGTTCACCAAGCTCCATTCTAATACACTCGATGCTAGTAACCCAGCCTTTATCGTTACCGAAAATTCTCACGGGATTTGCAAGTAGATGAAACTCAACGCCTTCTTCCTCAGCGTGGTGAATTTCTTCAGCGCGAGCAGGCATTTCCTCTCGGCCTCGTCTATATACTATCATCGCTTTTTCGGCTCCAAGTCTCAAAGCACATCTAACCGAGTCCATGGCTACGTTCCCTGCGCCTACTACTACCACCTTTTTGCCTGACACGATAGGCGTGTCATACTCTGGAAAAAGGTACGCCTTCATTAAATTTATCCGCGTCAGATATTCGTTGGCAGAATATACCCCGTTCAAGTTTTCTCCCGGTATATGCATAAACATTGGCAGACCTGCTCCGCTTCCTACGAAAACAGCCTCAAAACCTTGTGCAAAAATCTCATCGATCGTAAGGGTTCTGCCGACTATAAAGTCGAGTTCTATGTTAACCCCCAGCTTTTTAACATAATCTACTTCTGTCTTCACTATGCTTTTCGGCAAACGGAACTCAGGTATCCCGTACATCAAAACCCCACCTGGTTCGTGAAGCGACTCGAAAATAGTCACATCATAGCCAAGTTTGGCAAGATCCCCTCCGCAAGTCAGTCCTGCAGGTCCTGCGCCAACTATAGCAACCTTCTTGCCAGTTTTTGACACATTCGGAATCTCGGACTTGCCATGGGCCATTTCCCAATCGGCTACAAACCTCTCCAATCGGCCAATAGCTATAGGATCGCCTCTACGTCCTAGGACACATTTTGCTTCGCATTGGTTCTCTTGTGGGCATACCCTTCCGCAGATTGCAGGCAAGCTATTGGTGGATTTTACTACATCAATTGAATCTTGAAATTTACCTTCTTTTATAAGCTCGATAAATCGTGGAATATCAACAGAGACAGGACATCCTTCTACACACAAAGGTTTCTTGCAGTTGAGACACCTTGACGCTTCCTCCCTGGCCATCTCCTCTGTGTATCCTAAGGCGACCTCATCAAAGTTGGTGCGTCTGATCATAGGATCTTGGGTCGGCATTTCGACTCTTTTCTTAACAGCCATTATTTCCACCTCCACAACGGCAATGCTCAACAGCAATCGCTTCTTGTTCTGTATAAGCATTGGCGCGTCTCCACGCTTCATCCCAATCTACTAGGTGACCATCAAACATGGGGCCATCCACACAGGCGAATTTAGTTTGACCGCCTACAGATACTCTGCACGCACCACACATACCTGTACCATCTACCATGATAGGGTTCATAGACACCCACGTCTTTATTCCATGCTCTCGAGTTACTTCACAAACAGCCTTCATCATGAGCATTGGCCCTATAGCTATCACTTCATCCATGGTCATACCATCATCTATAAGTTCTTTAAGCTTGTCGGAAACGAAACCTTTAAATCCTCGACTTCCATCATCGGTGCAAATGTGAAGGTCGTCGGAATATTCCCTCATCTCATCTTCCAAAATTATGAGGTCATGAGATCGCGCCCCTATTATACTGGTAAGATTCACACCTCTAAGGTGCAATTCTTTGCACTTTGGCAAAAGGGGAGCTACGCCCACCCCACCTCCAACTGCTACTACTTTCCCCGACTCAGGGAGTTCTGCAGGTAACCCTAGGGGACCTGCCACATCCATGATGGTATCATTTACTTCCATGAGTCCGAGGAGCATAGTGGTGAGGCCAACTTCTTGATAAATCAAGGTTATAGTTCCGGCATCCCTGTCATAGTCTGCTATTGTTAGAGGTATTCTTTCTCCTTCTTCGCGAATCCTCAACATAACAAACTGGCCCGGTTGCGCCTTTTTCGCAATCAAAGGCGCATTTACTACTATCTTTTTTGTTACAGGGGTCAAAATCTCTTTATGTACTATTTCGTTCAACTCACACCCTCCCAAATATACTGTGACAATATCTCGAACATCTAAAAGAGCTTACTCTAACATTCTAACGATCTTCAACCTTTTCTGACCAGCCTGATCTGATAAAAATAGCTACAAGCACGCCGTTTACAAAACTTGGGGAAGCATGGGAACCATAAATCTTAGCAAGTTCTATTGCTTCGTCCAAAACAACTTCGTGAGGGACACTTTTGAGGATAAGGGCTTCGGCATAAGCGAGTCTAATGATACATAGATCTGCTTTAGGCATCCTAGACACGGCCCAGCCCTTTGAAACCTGTCCAATTGCTTCATCGATCTCCTCTATATTTGAAACAACTGTCTTAACCAATTCCCGAGCGTAGTCAATGCTGTCCAGATCCACCTCAAACTCGCGCTCGGTTTCGGATTTCCAAATATCTAAATACTCCTCAGGGTTACCTTTCCCGACTTCCCAACAAAAAAGCGCATTGAGCGCCAATATCCTTGAATCGCGTCTAGTCATCTTCGGTGTCCTCAATGGAAATGCGGCCTTCCTGGAAATCTGTCTTCCAGAAGCTCCCTAAACCCCTTTCCTTCATCATCTGACGATCTCCCTATTGAATATCCCAACCACGTAGCTACCACAATCACAAGAGTCCTCCAAAAACCCAAGGTAATCAGGGATAGGCCTATTAAAAAACCAATAGTAGTTCCCAAGGCTCGACCAGGATTGGCGTCGATCCACGAAACAATCTTATCAAGTATTTTTTTCCCGGCTCCCGGGTCCATTCGGCGCACCCCCTAGCGATTCCCGTCACCGGATACGTCAGCGACTGATACGGTAACGCTCTCTACGCTCACACCTGCTACATCCCAAACGTAAGAAGACACAGTCTTCTGAATTTTATCTGCCAATTCAGGAACGTTCGCATCCACTCCTACTTTGAGTTCCAGCGCTACTCGCAGCCCGCTTTCCCCTAGACTTACAGCAGCTTTCACATTTTTCACCCCGGGAACTTTGGACGCAACGCGCTTAACCAGGTTCCTAACTGCAACAAGAGATATACGCACCTGCCCCATCTCAGTGTCGTGAACCACGGCATGAATTGGTGCTCTCTGCACCCCCATGTAAACAAATCGCAAGCTCACGATAAACAAAAGGCCAGATATTACCCCTATGACGATCTGTCCATTTGGAAGGGTAAGAATGTATTGAAACGATTCTAACGGGACCATCCATCCTAAGCTTACGAGAAAAATAAGGAAAGACAACACGGAAAGGGATATAGCATAAATACTTAGCACTATTTTGTCGAATAACTGCACAGGACCACCTCTTCTCTTACACGCTTACTCGTCGCCATTAGAACTTTGAGAAATCCCCTGAATATGGATATTCACCCGCGTAACCCTGAGATCGGTCATGCTCTCTACCGATTTCTTCACATTCTCTTGCACCTTGTAGGCTACCTCAGGAATTCTAGCGCCGTACTTTACATTGATGTATAGGTCAAGCTCTACTTCCTCCTGACCTGAAGCAACTTTGACTCCCTTCCCACCGCTTTTTTTGCCCAAAAACACATCGCCAATGTCGCTCATTAGATTCCCTGACATAGCAGCTACGCCCTCTACCTGTGCTGCAGCTACACCGGCAATTGAGGCAATCACTTCGTCGGATATACGTATTGATACATTATCTTTATCGTGGTCCTCTAGTTCATTGTCCTTGTGGGACACGGCACTTCGCCTCCTTGGTGCCACAAAAATAAGAGAATTTGATTCCCGGGTGTGCTTTCTTAATTGTGATTATATAAATTAATCAACCTCCATAGCAACCGGCAATTCTGGTGGCATCAAGAGGCAGCTACCCGGCATGGAGTAGCTGCCCAATAATGCGATATCACTTGTTTGTCCCTTCTCGTACAGGCAATTGAGCCGGGAAGGGTATCCTTCATTCTTCTTCTTCGTCGTCGTCGTCTTCGTCCTCTTCAACATCCCAGTCTTCATCGAAATACCAATCTTCCTCAAGATCTTCGCAATGTTGCCTAAAGGAACGACACATCTGTCTTGTAACATCTTCAGTGCTGAATACGTCACCGCAAAAGGGGCATATGATCTCTGTATCGTCATCCTCCAAAACCGATAGATCAATCGAAATCAATTCGCCACAGTTCGGGCATTCTATCTCAACAAATCTTTCGCCGTATACTGTATCCTCTAGAGCCGCCAGATCTTCGTCTATGCAATCTACGTAATCAAGAAGATCCTCTTGAACAAAAGTAAGTTCCATTATTGCATCGACGATTTCATCTAAAACTTCAACAACTGCCTTAATAGCCTTGCCCTCTTTGGTCCCATCGGAAATATCCAAACCATCCAACAAGCCTTTTAGATAGGAAACCCTCTCTCTTAGATCGAACACGTTAATCTCCTCCTTCAACCCTATACTCTTTCGATGTATTCCCCTGTTCTGGTATCAATCTTCAGAACATCCCCTACATTTACGAAGAGCGGAACCTTAACTACTGCACCTGTCTCCAATTTGGCCTGCTTAGTTCCACCTGTAGCAGTATCCCCTTTAAAACCAGGTTCAGTTTCTACAACTTCAAGCTCAACGAAGTTCGGTATTTCCACTCCAATAACTTGACCCTCATAGCTCATTATATATGCGTTGGTATTTTCTTTCAGATATAAAATTCCTTGGCCCACCACATCCTTGGGAACTACAATCTGTTCGTACGTTGCCACATCCATGAAGGTCAATTCGTCACCCATGCTGTAAAGGTACTGTGCTTCTTGCCGCTCTACGTGAGCTCTTGGTACTTTTTCCCCTGCATTAAACGTGCGTTCCAAGACCACTCCTGTTATTACGTTCTTTATCTTGGCTCTCACAAATGCAGACCCTTTGCCTGGCTTAACGTGTTGAAAATCCACCACAACCCATGGCTGCCCGTCAATTTCTATGGTAACACCTGTGCGAAAGTCATTTGTTGATATCACAATATTTCCCCGCCTTTAAATGACAACCCGCCGCAGAAAAAACTCATAAGTTCCTTATACTACTATGAGTTCTTTTCTAGAGGCAGTCAAGTTTCTCATTCCTTCTTCTGTAACCACAACCATATCCTCGATTCTTACTCCGCCGAACCCTTCAATGTATATACCGGGTTCAACTGTAATTACCATACCAGGTTCTAAAATGTCTTCTGAAGTTCTGCCCACAGATGGT
>DGFF01000059.1:0-1014 GCA_002391545.1 Candidatus Fermentithermobacillaceae bacterium UBA3907
AGATGTGTATAAGAGACAGGGAAACAATATAGCAAACGTCAACACACCTGGTTATAAGACTAGTCGAGCGACTTTCCAGGAAGTGTTCAGCCAAACCTTAAAAGGAGCAAGTTCTCCTTCTGGAACGTCTACGACTGAACGAGGGGGAACCAATCCTATGCAGGTAGGTTTGGGTGTAGATGTAGCTAGTATAGATACTATTCAAACGCCAGGAAACCTTCAGCCTACAGGCAGGCTAACTGACCTGGCCATAGAAGGCAATGGGTTTTTTGTGGTCTTAGATGGCGAAACTCAAGCATACTCAAGGGTAGGGGTTTTCTCTACTGATGGTGATGGAGTGCTTGTGGACTACGAGGGAAGAAAGGTCCTAGGTTGGGTGGCAGATTCTTCTGGAAATCTCTCACCAGATAGGACAGGAGATAACTTGACACCTCTTTCAATACAGATAGGTTCAAATATGCCAGCCAAAGCCACTGAAAACGTACAATGGATCAAGAACCTTGATGCTAACAGCGCGCTAGGCACAACCAAAACCACAGCCGTAACCGTATATGATTCCCTGGGAAGGACCCATACAGTACAAGTAAAGTTTGAAAAGACTGATGTGAATAAATGGACATGGACGGCAACAGATCCAACAGATGATTCCACTTCTGACCCCGGTACCATAACATTCAACAATGACGGATCGTTCCATGAAGTAGATCATCAAACTTTCGGCTTCACACCACAAGGCGCAAATGCTGTTAGCTTGAAAATGGACTTTTCCAAGCTAACCCAAGTGGCCGGTCCTACAACAGTAGAAGCAGGTGCTGTAGATGGCTGGCCTACGGGCACATTGGAATCGTTTAGCTTCGATTCTACAGGAGTAATTTCTGGCTTTTACTCAAACGGCAAAAACTTAGTATTAGGCCAGATCGCTTTGGCTAACTTTAGAAACCCAGCAGGACTTATTAAGCTGGGTAACAGCTTGTTCATCGAATCCAATAACTCAGGACGAGTGGAAATAGGTCC
>DGFF01000059.1:1172-10533 GCA_002391545.1 Candidatus Fermentithermobacillaceae bacterium UBA3907
GAACTGGTCAATCTTAAGAGATAATTGATTCTTGTTACGAGGTGAAACTAAATGGATAGGGCGTCTGTAATTGGATTGGTATCAGGCATCGCACTTTTGGCATGGGCCATGATGTCAGGTAGCGGACTTAGCACGTTCTGGGATTTCAACTCAGTTCTCATAACCATAGGTGGAACTCTTGCGGCTACCCTTATGAGCTACCACCTAGATACCATTGTAGATGTAATGAAAATAGCAAGAAACGCCTTTGCCGAGGAAGAGCATAATCTACCTGAGACCATAAATACCATAGTGCAATTCGCTGACAAGGCGCGCAGGGAAGGGCTGTTAGCCCTCGATGAAGACGCAGACGCCCTTGAAGATCCCTTCCTTCAAAAGGGAATAAGATTGGTAGTTGATGGAACTACCCCGGAACTGGTTAAAAGCATACTAGAAACTGAATTGATTTTCATCACCCAGAGACACAAAACGGGGCAAAGCGTATTCGAAACCATGGGAACCTTTGCCCCGGCCTTTGGCATGTTGGGCACGTTGATTGGACTTATTCAAATGCTAGTGCATCTGGATAGCCCTGAAGCAGTTGGACCAGGTATGGCAACGGCATTGGTAACAACTTTCTACGGTTCGCTTTTGGCAAACCTTGTTTGTCTCCCTATCGCAAATAAATTGAAAAATAAGAGCGCACAAGAGGTATACGTTAAAGAAGCCATAATCGAGGGGGTCTTGTCCATACAGTCGGGAGATAATCCCAGAATAGTTCAGGAAAAACTTAAGTCTTTCTTACCCCCTAAGGATAGGGAAGAGGTTACTATGCCAGAAAGAAGACGGGAGGCTGGTGGACATGAGACGCTGGATGCAAGATGACGATGCTCCACGGCAAGCACCGTGGATGAACACGTACGCAGATATGGTGACATTGCTCCTATGTTTCTTTGTCCTACTTTTCTCTATGTCCGTAATTGAGATAGAAAAGTTCCAATCCGTAATGTCCTCGCTGCAGGGAGCTTTAGGGATTTTGGACGGTGGGACCATTCCAAGTCCAGAGGGGCCAATGCCAGATTCATTTGACCCAGGAGACTTGGTTGCACAACTTCTGATGCAAGAGATGGCTCAAATGACAGAACTCCAACATGCTATCGAGGAAGAGCTAAAAGGTTCTGGGCTTTCAGATAAAGTGGCAGTGAGCTTAGAGGAACGAGGCGTGGTCATTCGGTTTGCCGATACAGTACTTTTCGATATAGGACAGGATACTCTTAGACCCGAATCTAGAGAAGTTCTCCTTAAAGTTGGGGAAATCATAAAGAATATCGACAATCCTGTAAGGATAGAAGGTCATACAGACAACTGGCCCATAAACACACCTCAGTTTCCTTCTAACTGGGAATTATCTACAGCGCGTGCAACCCGTGTCGTAAGGTTTCTGATAGAAGAAGCAGGGATAGACCCTAGACAACTACAAGCTGCAGGTTACGGCGAGTATCATCCCATAGACAGTAACCTTACGGCAGAAGGGAGGCGACGAAACAGAAGGGTAGACATTGTTATTCTTAGGCCATCACTGTCATCTGCCGAGCCCAATCAATGATGAAAATCGCATAGATAGAGGTGAAATACGATGAAAAACACAAAAAGCGTAGTTCTCATAGTAATAGTGACGTTAGTTGCGCTGTCGGCAGGATATATCGTGGCGTCCAAAGTTTGGGGGTTCCCAATCTTTGGTGCCCCATCCGATGGTAACAACCAAAAGGCAGAAACGGACAAAACCGTTATGTATAATCTGGGACAGTTTATAACGAATCTTGTAGATCCTGGAAAGTACATTAGGGTAACTATCGAAATTGAAATGCTAGATACGCCACAAAGTCAGGACCTGATATCTAACATTTCAGAAATAAAGACAGATATATATGCCTTATTAAGATCCAAAACATACGAAGAACTGCTTGGCGAGTCGGGATTAAGAGACCTACAGGCAGACATACTCGAAAGAATTGATCTGAAATGCCCTGGCGTGGTTAGGAACGTGTATTTCTCTGAATTCATTATACAGTAATTGATCCAGAAGGTAGGTGAGATAGATTGGCACTCACTCAGAAAGAAATTGAAGACCTTATAAACTCTATGATGGCTACAGACGCAGATCAGCAGGAGCCGCAAGTTGCCAAACCAAGGCTGCGTGTTTACGACTTCAAACGTCCGGATAAATTCTCAAAAGACCATCTTCGAGGCATTCAGCTGCTTTTCGACAATTTTTGCAGGTTTCTGACTTCATATTTTTCTGGTTTCTTTAGGGTGACAGTACATTCCCACGTAGAATCAGTAGATCAAATAACTTACGAGGAATTTGCAAGCAACCTGCCTAATCCTTGCGTTGTTGCAGTAGTTCAGTGGGGATCTCTTCCGTCTAACATGTTAATCAGTTTTAGCCCACAAATCGCAATTCCAATGGTAGATAGGCTGTGCGGAGGTACAGGAGATTCGGTATCCTTGTCGAGGGTTCTGACAGACATTGAAACAGCCGTTTTAACCCGCGTCGCTGAAACTATGACCGATATGCTTTCGGTAACTTTGCGAGAATTCAAGGTGGAGGAACATAATCTCAAAGTGAATTCAATTGAGCTAAATCCTTTATTCATCCAACAAGCCATGGCGCCTAATGACGTCGTTTTATCTGTCATATTGAAGATGAAGTTCGGAGCCCACTCTGGCAACATAGAATTCTGTCTTCCGTACGTCCTTTTGGAACCGATTTTGCCAGCTCTCTCAGCTCATCGCTGGTTCTCCCAAAGAGATGAAGAAGCAAAACCTCCTAGGACTGAAGATGCTATTGACACAATTAGCCATATAGAAGTGCCTATCTCCTGTATTTTAGGGGAATGCACCCTTACAATGAACGACATCCTATCGTTGAAGCCTGGAGACGTTATAGAACTAAATACTAGGAAAAAAGACCCGGCGACTATCTATATACTAGATAAACCCAAGTTTAAGGCAGAAGTCGGACGAATAGGCTCACGACTGGCCGCAAGGATTACATCCAGAGCCGATGAGGCCTAAAAGGAGTTGATAATTGATGAAAGACCCAAGTCTGAGCCAAAGCGAAATCGAGGCTCTTCTCAGGGAGGTACAAGAAGGCGAGGAGAAGAACGCGCATGACGACATGCAGGTGACCCTAGAAACAGAACAGGTGCAGCAAGAAACTTTTGTTGCATCGGAAAAGCACCGGAGTCAAAGACCTGTTTCAGTAGAACCAGCCCAGTTTGAAGAACTAGAAATCAAGTCTGCCTCTGACAAGTTAGTGTCAGACATTGATCTCCTTTTGGATATACCTCTTTCTGTAACTGTCGAATTAGGTAAAGCTAAGTGTTATGTCAAGGACCTGTTAAATCTCACCATGGGTTCAATCGTAGAATTGGACAAGCTGGCAGGAGATCCGGTTGACATCCTGATCAACGGCAAACTCTTCGCTAGAGGCGAAGTAGTAGTCATAGATGAAAACTTCGGGGTCAGGATACAAGAAATAGTGAACAAAGAAGAATAGGTATTTACCCAACCATACCCAGGCGGTTGTTTTTTACTAGATAGAGAAAAAAGGGGGGATCCGCCGGGGGTTCCGGCACAGATATGGACCCATATTCGCTCACTTCAGCAATCTTTAAAATCATAGGTTTCCTTGGGTTAGTTATTGTACTAGCGATACTAGTTGTTCGCTTATCCAAGCGCGGTTTTAAGACAAATAAGCCCCATATATACCTCCAGGTCATAGATTCATTGCCCCTTGGCAGAGATAAAGCTGTTTGTGTGATTGAGGCCGGGAAATCGCTTCTCCTGGTCGGTCTCACTACTAACAACATTTCTCTGTTAAAAGAGTTTTCAGTTGATGAATTGGAAGATGTGGCCGAATTACAGCAGGAAGAAAACATGAATCCACAAGAAGATCAGAAATTCCTTGAGAGACTTATGGATAACATCAGCAAGAAAACTAAGAATTGCAACAAGATGAAGCTCTTTGCCCTTGTTTTGGTAGGTTTGTCCCTGGTCTTATTTGCATCCAAACCAGCCTTTGCCGCTTCTGGCACTATCGTTCCTGACATAAACATCACTGTGGATGGTCAGTCGGAATCAGGCGGACTTATAACTTCACTAAGGATCTTGGCAGCTCTTACAGTTCTCACGCTGGCGCCTGCAATATTGATACTCACCACCTCCTTTACCAGAATTGTAGTGGTGTTTTCCTTCCTGCGCGCCGGATTGGGCACTCAACAAACACCGCCAAACCAAGTATTAATAGGCTTAGCCCTTTTGCTAACGTTCTTCATTATGACCCCTACGTGGGGTGAAATTAATGAAGCAGCCATTGCTCCATACATGGAGGGAGAAATTAGCGCAGAGGAAGCTTTAGACCGAGGCCAACAGCCGGTGCTTAACTTCATGTTGCGACAAACTAGAAAAAAAGACTTGGAGCTTTTCGCTGTAATCGGCGAAAGCGAAACTCCTTTGAACCCGGAGGATATGTCATTAGTACAGATAGTGCCCGCATTTGCCATTTCTGAACTCAAAACAGCCTTCGAAATTGGTTTCCTCTTGTTTTTGCCATTCCTAGTGATTGATATGGTAATCGCATCTACATTGATGTCTATGGGGATGCTGATGCTACCGCCAGTTTTGATCTCTCTTCCGTTTAAGATCTTGCTCTTCGTTCTCGTAGACGGTTGGGGTCTCTTGACCAGATCGTTAATTAGTGGTTTCAGATAAAAGGAGGTACGTAACGTATGACATTAGATCAAGTCATTTCCATAGGCAAGGAAACTATAGGTACAACGTTACTAATAGCCGGGCCCTGCCTTGTTATATCTATAGCCGTAGGCTTGCTGATATCAATATTTCAAGCCACCACTCAGATCCATGACCAAACTCTGAGTTTCGTTCCAAAGATTTTGGCAGTCATGATTTCAATAATGATCTTTGGTGGTTGGATGCTAAAAACCCTTATGGACTTTACTGAAAGGTTATTGCAGTCGCTACCTGGGATTATCTAGGATGTACATAAACTATCCACTTGGAACTTTCGAAAGGAGGGAGATTAGGTGGATGCATGGATTACCATGATTTTTCCTTTCATATGGATCCTGTTGCGCACCACAGGCGTTCTTATCACAGCTCCGGTGTTCGGTGCCAAATATGTACCTTGGATGGTTAAAGTTACCATTGCGTTAGTATTAGGATACGTCCTGTGGCCGCGCGTACCCGCTGCTCCCATCCCTACATCTTTACTAGGCTTCCTCATGTGCGGCGCCAGTGAGATCTTATTTGGACTCATAATGGGTTTCTGCGGAACCATTGTGATGGCAGCCATAGAAACTGCGGGCCATATTGCAGACATCGAAATCGGGTTTGGAATGGCCAATGTTATAGATCCTCAGTACGGGCAGCCGTCGCCAATCTTGGGCATTTTTAAATACCTGCTTATTCTTTTAGTGTTCCTTAGCATCAATGGACACCATCTTTTTATAAAGGCTCTACATGAATCTTTCCACTTGGTGCCAGCAGGGGCGGCCTTTATTCCAAAGATGTGGACACAAGTGGGATTTACTGCAGCGGCAAGTATTTTCAAAACAGCTATAATTCTTTCCTGCCCGGTGTGGGCATCTGCTTTGATAGTAGACTTTGCTTTGGGCGCCATAGCGCGGACAGTTCCCCAGATGAATGTATTCGTCGTGGGAATGCCGCTCAAAACTTTGATCGGCCTAGCTACAGTTTTTGCTTCTATCGCATTTTACGGAATATTTACTGAGCAAATAACCCTTTCCATGCAACGTCTCTTGGAAAGCCTTTTGGGAGTTATAGGTAGATGACTTCGTACATACAAATTGACTTGCAGCTTTTTGCAAGTGAGAAAAAAGAACCTGCAACGCCTAGACGGAGGCAACTGGCAAAGGAAAAAGGACAGGTTTTTTCTAGTCACGACCTCACGTCCGCTATAAGTATTCTTTGCGCCGTGTTGGTCCTCAAATATACTGCAGGTTTTAGCGCGCAAGTAATTGGTAGCAAAGCGTTTGAAATTTGGAACTCTCCCATAGATTCTGTGTGGAGTTTAGAATGGGCGTGCAAAGCGCTGAATGATATCATAATCACTTTGATCGTAGCTGCTCTACCTGTAATGACAGCGGCGTTAGTATTTGGTGTCATCGCCTCCTTAGCCCAAGTGGGGTTTTCGGTCAAGATCGACCGCATACAACCAGATTTCAAACGGCTTAATCCTATAGAGGGGTTTAAACGGATTTTCTCCAAGCGGTCACTAGAGGCACTTGCCAAATCTATCTTAAAAATCGTCCTTGTAGGTCTTATAGCTTGGAATACTCTGAAAGAAGTCTGGCCTCAGCTGGCAGGGCTTTTGGTTACAGACTTATCTTACTCAGTATCGATCGTAACAAGTAGCATAGAAAAGATATTGATAAACTCTAGTGTCCTATTGCTTATTGTCGGGGTGATAGATTACGTTTTCGAATGGTGGGAATTTGAGAAAAGCATAATGATGACTCGGCAGGAGATAATAGAAGAATTTAAGGAAACTGAAGGCAAACCAGAGGTAAGGCAAGCAATACGCCAGCGACAACGGAGAATCGCCATGAGCAGAATGATGCAAGATGTGCCTACTGCCGACGTTGTTTTAGTTAACCCTACCCACTACGCTGTTGCGATCAAATATGATATGGAAGTAGATCCGGCACCAGTAGTAGTAGCCAAAGGAATGAATCAGATAGCTTTGCGTATACGCGAAGTTGCTGAAGAAAATGACATCTTCATTTTTGAAGATCCTGCTTTGACCCAGTCTTTGTATTGGGCTGTAGACATAGGGGAAATGATACCAGAAGAACTATACGAAGCTGTGGCCCAAGTCCTTGCCTATGTCTACTATGTTTCTGGTAAATTAGACGTGGAGGGAATTTAATGCTGGCTAAGGGAAAAGATAGCGTCATATCAATATTCGTACTGTTGATCGTAGCTATGATGGTCATACCTCTTCCTCCCGTTGTACTCGATATACTGATTGCTATAAATTTCAGCATAGCCATAGCTATTTTGCTTCTGACGATGTACACTAAAGAACCCCTAGATTTTTCCGTGTTTCCCTCCCTCTTGCTAATAATGACTTTGTTCCGTCTAGCAATAAACGTGTCTTCAACGCGTCTTATCCTCTTAAGGCACAATGCTGGAAGCATTATTGAAGCTTTCGGTCAATTCGTAGTCGGCGGTAACGAGGTGGTAGGCCTAATCATCTTCATAATATTGGTCATCATCCAGTTTGTAGTCATCACCAAAGGTGCTGAGCGAGTAGCAGAAGTGGCAGCCAGATTTACGTTGGACGCAATGCCAGGAAAGCAGATGTCCATAGATGCAGACCTTAACTCAGGGCTCATTACCGAAGAAGAAGCTCGGGCACGGAGACGTGCCATTGAATTGGAGGCGGATTTCTATGGAGCTATGGACGGCGCATCGAAATTTGTTAAAGGAGACGCCATTGCAGGTCTCATAATTACCGCCATAAACCTTATCGGTGGCTTCGCCGTCGGCATGCTTCAGCACGGACTACCTGCAGCAGAAGCTTGGCACAAGTATGCTTTGCTAACTGTAGGCGACGGTCTCGTTAGCCAGTTACCTGCCCTGATTATTTCTACAGCCACAGGTATCATCGTAACCAGAAGCGCTTCAAGGGAAAACTTAGGCGCCGACGTAATAAGCCAGATCGCCTCTACGCCCAGAGTGCTTAGTATAACTGGAGGGGCGTTACTTGCCCTAACGCTGGTTCCTGGCTTTCCAAAGATATCCCTTATAATTCTTGGGCTTATATGGATGTTCTTAGGAAGAACTGTAGAAAAATCTAAGCTTGTGACTGAATCTAAGGAAAGAGAAGAAGCTTATAGAAAGGAATTGGAAGAACAGAAGAGTCCTGAGGCCGCCATGAGTTTAATCAAAGTTGATCCGCTTGAAATCGAGTTTGGTTTGGCTTTGCTTCCAATTGCAGACCCTGCTCAGGGCGGAGATCTAATAGATAGGATTGTGATGATCCGAAGACAACTGGCTGCAGAATTAGGCGTGTTAATTCCGGTCATCAGGATCAGAGATAATTTTGCAGGCTTAGGACCAAATGCCTATCGCATAAATCTAAGAGGTGTGGAAATTGGTTCTGGCCAGGTTTATCCCGATCGTCTCATGGCTTTGGAAAGCACTCCAACTGACAGAAAACTACAAGGCATACCTGGCCAAGAGCCCGTATTCGGATTAGATGTGATTTGGATATCCAAATCTCAGAGAGAAGAAGCAGAAGCGTTAGGGTATACGATTATAGAGTCATCTGCAGTTATAGCTACCCATCTCACTGAGGTATTACGAAGAAACGCACATTTGCTTTTGACGAGACAAGAAACTCAAAGGCTAATAGATTTGGTACGAGCCGAAGATGCGCCTTGCGTAGATGAGGCCATACCCAATCTCGTATCACTAGGAGACGTACAAAAAGTTCTGCAAAATCTTTTAAGAGAAGGAATACCGATAAGAGATCTAGTAACAATAATGGAGAGCATTGCAGATGCGGCCAAAATTTCCAAGGACCCTGACTATTTGACCATGCGGGTAAGAGAGAGCCTTTCAAGGTTGATTACAGTGACCTTTGGTCTGGACAAGGGGCCCTTCCCTGTAGCAGTTTTGGGACCAGATCTCGAGAAAGATATAATAGAAGCCACCAGGAGAAGTGACCGAGGAACGTACGTGGCCCTTTCGTCGGAAAGGCTCGCACAGATAATGCAAGCGATCCAGATGGGTATCAGTGAAATTGCGCCTAAGGCGCCTAGACCCGTTTTACTGACATCTGCCGCATGCCGCAGTCAGGTTTACGAAATTGCTTCGCGGGTGGTACCGGAAATAGCAGTTATAGCCTATGAGGAACTAGATGAAAAGGCAGATATAGAAATAGCCAAGGTGATTAGCATTGAACAGTGACAATTCCAGTAGAATCCAAAGGAACGATTTCAGAGCCAAAACCAATTATCCATTTTGGTTTAGAAAACTTGATATAGAAAGTGCAAAAAGTATAGAGAGTCCCTGGCATCACTGTTATACCCTTGACCTTTCCGCAGGGGGGGCGCTAATTTCCACCGATCTAGAGGACCTAGCCCCTGGCGATCACATTGAGTTTGAATTGATCATTCCAGGAGGTCCTGTATTTGGCATCGCAAAGATCGTGAGAACTATAGAAGAAGAAAGGGAAAGGCAGTTGGGCTTGATGTTTGTATCAATGGCAGCCAAAGATAAAGACCGAATAGCACAAGTAGTTCTAAGCGACGGATTGGAGAAACGTAAT
>DGFF01000059.1:10734-14849 GCA_002391545.1 Candidatus Fermentithermobacillaceae bacterium UBA3907
GCAGGTAGGGTAGCCATTGGCCTCCCTAGCAGCGTGGAGGAAGGCGATTTAATTGGCTATGGGAGCCTAGGCCTCCTCGACGCCATGGAAAGATTCGATCTGCAAAGAGGAGTAAAGTTTGAAACTTACGCAATTGCCAGAATCAGAGGTGCGATGATAGACGGCTTGCGTTCCATGGACTGGGTTCCTGTGTCTGTTAGGCAAAGGAATAAAGCTATTGAAGAAGCCATAAGAAGTGTGGAAAACCGTCTTGGCAGGTCGGCAACAGATGAAGAAATAGCTGCAGAACTAAACATGTCTGTTGAAGAGTACAACCAACGAATATTGGACATGTCATCGTCAACAATTCTGTCTTTCGATGACCTATGGGGTAATCCAGGCGACAGCGACGGTACTTACCGATCCGTTGAACTCAAAGACGAAAAGGCAGCAGACCCAATAGACGAAGCAGAGTGGACTCTCAAAAAAGAAGGTTTGGCAGCGGCAATTAAAAAACTGCCGGAACGTGAAAAACTAGTTATAACTCTATACTATTACGAAGGATTGACGGTAAAAGAGATCGCGCAAATCCTCGATGTTTCTCCATCACGGGTTTCGCAACTTCATACAAAAGCAGTTTTGCGCCTCAAAGGTTCTCTTTCATCAGATGAAATGTTCGAATAGTATAAAGAGTTGGAGGATGCCAAAATGCCAGGTGACGAAAATGTCGAAGTAATAGTATCCGCAGACAAAATGGCCGCATACATATGTATAAACGATGACCAAGATAGATCTTTAGATGAAATCAAAGATATTCTTAAAAGGTATGGGGTGTCATTCGGGATATCTGATATTGCAATTCGTACTGCTATTTCTGGCCAACGAGGTAAACCACATCAAGTAGCGTGGGGAATTCCTCCCCATACCGATACACTTGAGGATGAAAAAACACCAGCTGGATCGAAGCTGGTATTTAAGTTTGGTCGATCTCAAGGAAAACCTCCCGAAACCTTGAATGTAGGTCCGAATTTTAGGCATGAGTGGTCCAAGATAAACGGCCTCGGATCTGTGCGTGCAGGCATATCCCTAGCTTTTATAAGAAATCCTGAAGAATGCAGTTTCGGCATGACTGTAACAGGAGAAAAAATACCTTACATCGGAAGCAAGCCGATATTCAAATGTGGTCCCAATACTGCGCCGTCACCTGACGGTAGATACGTACTAGCTACCAGATCCGGAATTCCATACATAGAAGATAATATGCCAGGAGTCCTCGATCATATCAAGATAGTTGGGAATATTGGTCCTGAAACTGGCAACATATCGTTTCCCGGTGACTTAGTAATAATAGGCGATGTTCTCCAAGGTTTTCATGTGTCTGCATGGGGATCGTTGTGGATAAAAGGAAACTTGGGTGGCTCGGCATCTTGCGCCGGAAATATTTCTGTTGATGGAGGTATAAACGCCCCTAGAGATACCATAGAATGCGGCGGAACAGTATCTGCCCGATTTTGCGAAAACTCAGTAATCCGTGCCCAAGGAAACATTGTAATATCTGAATACATAATGCATAGCATTGTCGAGACCGAGCAAGAGGTCTATCTAAACACTGACGTTGGACGCATCGTAGGTGGGCTTACAAGGGCTAGGAACACCGTCATCACCCATTCGGTAGGGTCTATTATGAACATTTCTACCCTCATCGAAATCGGAGTGAGTCCCAAAATACGCAGGGAATACGAAAACATACGCAAAGACATTGAGAAAGTGGATGAGGAGATTCGAAGGATTGGAATTATGGAGCCAAAAGGGGCTTCTGAAAGTAAAAGTATGAATATTGACGCCTTATATCTTCAAAGATTGGGCGCTCTGTTCGAAGATAAAAGAAAGGGGCTTTTAGCAAGACTTACAGCTGTCGAAGAAACAATGCGAAAATCTAGAGAAGGCTATTTCTACGCCCAAACTGTGATGCCAGGTACCAAAATTGTTTCGGGAACAGATGTGTACGAGTTTAATGAGGTGCAGCACGAAGTAAGGATCGGGGTGAAGAATAATGAGGCCTATTGATACTTTGACGGGAATCCCAAAGTCACCGGAAGTAGCCAGGGTAGCAGATTCCACGCAGAAACAGGGAAGTGTGCAATCTCAGATCCAATTGGCTTCTTTCGCTAAGGAAATTACTGAAAGGGCAACCACTGTATCTGAAAGTCCTCACGTGTCTGAGGCCAGAATAGATCCTGATTCCAAGAAGAAGAAGAGCTCTGCCGATAAATCATTTTCTGGAAGCGACAAAGAGGATGAACATCGTGATACTGGCCAACAGCAATCGCCACACCCTTCCAAAGGGAAGATTTTAGACATTCGGGGCGCATAGTTCAACAGAATGTGTTATACTACCTGAGGTTAAATTTTGATCACACACGCCATCGGATATACCGTGGTGCTTGCCCATAGGGGCCCATAGGTGATGGCGGAGGATAAACCACGGAGGTGTATATAGTATTGTCAGTAGTAACTATGAAACAACTGCTTGAAGCGGGCGTTCACTTCGGTCACCAAACGCGCCGCTGGAACCCAAAGATGAAACCTTACATCTTTATCGAACGAAATGGTATCTACATCATCGACCTTCAAAAAACAGTCCGCATGATAGAAGAAGCGTACGATTTTCTACGAGGCGTCGCCATGAATGGAGGACGGGTCCTATTTGTAGGTACCAAAAAACAGGCTCAGGAAGCTGTAGAGACCGAAGCCAAGAGGTGTGGCGAGTTTTATGTTAATCAAAGATGGTTAGGTGGTACCCTAACCAACTTCGGTACTATAAGAAAGAGAATTGACAAACTCATCGAATTGGAAGAATTAGAAAGTCAAGGCTATTTCGAAACCCTTCCCAAAAAGGAAAAAGCCACTTTGGAAAAGGAACTAGAAAGGCTGAGAAAGAACTTTAGCGGGATAAAAGGTATGCAAAGACCGCCAGACGCGTTATTCGTAGTTGATCCACGAAAAGAAAGGATTGCAACCCTAGAAGCCAGGCGATTGGGTATTCCCATAGTCGCGATAGTAGATACTAATTGCGATCCTGATGAGGTAGACTACGTTATCCCAGGAAATGATGATGCAATTCGCTCAGTAAAACTCATAACTTCTAAAATGGCCGATGCAATATTAGAAGGAAAACAAGGAGTCCAAGTAGAGGAGGAATGAGATAGATGGCTGAAGTAACCGTTGATATGATAAGGGAACTCAGAAGCAGAACCGGCGCAGGAATGATGGACTGTAAAAAAGCTTTGGAGGAAACAGGCGGAGATATTGAGAAGGCTGTCGACCTATTGAGGAAAAAAGGTCTTGCTGAGGCAGCTAAAAAAGCTGGTAGGACTGCTAAAGAAGGCATAGTCACTTCCTACATTCATCACAATCGCAGAGTGGGCGTGCTTCTGGAGCTTAATTGCGAGACCGATTTTGTTGCGCGCACAGATCAATTTGAACAACTAGCTAAAGACATTGCCATGCATATTGCCATGGCAAATCCTCAGTATGTATCCAGAAATGAAGTGCCAGAAGAAGTCATCGAACATGAAAAAACTATAGAGAGAGAAAAAGCTGAAGCTGAAGGAAAACCAGAACAAGTAATTGAGAAGATCGTAGAAGGCAAGATTTCAAAGCTGTACGAGAATATTTGTCTCTTGGAGCAACCATTTATCAAGGATAACTCGAAAACCATTGGTGACCTTATAAACGAAGCTATAGTACTTTTGGGTGAAAACATCGTGGTAGGACGTTTTGCCCGCTTCGAGGTGGGGGGACAATAGTAACCGTGACAAGCGAATCTGATACACCCGCAGAGAAAATTGTCAAAAAGCCGAGATATAAAAGAGTAGTGCTTAAGCTCTCTGGAGAAGCTTTTGCTGGTAGCTTAGGTTTCGGTATCGATCTAAATGTGGTTAACTCAATAGCTCAACAGATAAAAGAAGTTTTTGAAAAGCAGGTAGAGATGGCCATCGTCGTAGGAGGAGGTAACTTCTGGCGCGGGAGCCGAGGCGAACAAGAGGGAATGGACAGGGCTACTTCCGATTATATGGGGATGCTTGCTACAGTCTTAAACTGCATGGCGCTGCAAGATAGTCTTATACACATCT
>DGFF01000038.1 GCA_002391545.1 Candidatus Fermentithermobacillaceae bacterium UBA3907
CTTTAATCTTAGAATCTATGGCACGTAGGATAATCGTATTGAAGTTACCTGGAACTGACTGTATACTGTGTATAGAATCAGTGCTTCAAAGTAGCAATTTAACTCAACTCATTCCATTAATGGAGAAAGGAGTGAGAAATGGCACAACATGGTATTGACTAACTGTAGTTGCCTTTTTTAATCCACTAACGGTTGCAGCTATTATTAATTACCCATCGTCATATGATTATGATTTGCACCACTTTATTCCCTGTTTTTTATGTAGTATAGGTTGCAAGACCCGAGTCCTACCTTGCGTAATTGATCAAAATCCATTGTACGTCGACGAAAGCAAAGTTTGGAGAACTGACTTTACAGTACAAGAGTACAAGGAGGAAGACTTAATGAGAAAGAAGTTAATTTGTGCGTGTTTAGCATTGGTTATGGTGTTCGCGTTTGTAGGTTGTGGGCCTAAGGAACCGGAAGGCAATGGAGAACCTGTAGGCGGTGAAACGTACAAGATTGGGATAATAACAGGTACTGTTTCCCAGGGTGAAGAGGAATACATGGCAGCCCAGAACATGGCAGAAAAGTATGGTGACAAGATCGTAACGGCTACCTACCCAGACAACTTCGCATCTGAAACGGAAACGACCATAGCCAACGTAATATCGCTGGCATCAGATCCTGACGTTAAGGCCATAGTGTTTTGCCAGGCAGTACCAGGAGCCTGTGCGGCTGTAGATAAGGTTCGTGAAACTAACCCCGATATGCTATTTATTTTCGGTGTTGCTCATGAAGACCCGGCTACAGTTGCGAGTAAAGCAGATATAGTGCTTAACAGCGATGAGATTTCAATGGGGTACAGAATTCCACAAAAGGCGAAGGAAATGGGAGCTACGACTCTCATTCACTATTCTTTCCCGCGCCACTTATCTATGGAAACTATAGCGACCCGTCGGCAGATAATGATAGAAGAATGTGAGAAGTTAGGTATAAAGTTTGTAGATGTTACCGCTCCTGATCCAACAGGCGACGCAGGGTTAGGAGGCGCTCAGCAGTTTATTTTGGAAGACGTTCCTCGACAAATAGCCGAATACGGCAAGGATACGTGTTTCTTCTCTACAAACTGCGGGATGCAGGAACCTTTGATCCGTTCAGTGTGGGAAAATGGCGCCATATTAGTCCAGCAGTGCTGCCCCAGCCCGTATCATGGATATCCGGCTGCTTTGGATATCGATGTGACTGGACACGAAGGTGACATCCAATATATCTTAGATGCAATAGCTGAAAAACTAAAGGAAAAAGGCCAAGAGGCACGGATGTCAACCTGGCCTGTCCCAGTGAACATGCTAATGGTCGAGGCTGGCGTAGATTATGCCATAGAGTTCATAGAGGGAAGGACAAATGGACGAGTTGACGAGGAAGTTTTGACTGAAATAGTGAGCAGAATTGCAGGAGGAGAAGGCAAAGCCACGCTTAGCAAATATGAGGTAGATGGGACTGTGCTAGATAATTTCTTCCTCATACTTTGCGATTACTATGATTTCAGCCAGTAGACTAGTATTATTATTGGAAGTACGCAAAATCGCCGGCTTGCTCGGTAGCTGGCGATTTTGTTGTACCATTAAATGTCTTAGTTAGCATTGCATGGTCAGGAGGAGCTGCAGTTGGGAAGCAGATATGTATTAGAGATGACAGACATATCAAAGGAGTATTACGGTAACCGCGTTCTCAAGAATGTTAACTTGCAGGTAGAACCTGGAGAGATCCATGCTCTAGTAGGAGAAAATGGCGCAGGGAAATCTACTTTAATGAACATTTTGTTTGGGATGCCAGTTATACATGAAACTGGAGGTTTCGAGGGAGAAATAAAAATTGACGGCCAGCCCGCAATGATTGACAACCCATATAAAGCCATGGATTACGGCATAGGAATGGTGCATCAGGAGTTTATGCTGATCCCAGGCTTCACAGTTACCGAAAACATCAAGGTTGGCCGAGAAATAACTAACCCTACTTTTCTAAGCAAGGTATTTGGGAAAGACCTGGAAACCCTAGACATCGAAAAGATGAGAAGGGATGCGCGCGTTGCCCTAGACACTATTGGACTTAACATTGAAGAATACGTCCAGGTAGCTGGTTTGCCTATCGGATACATGCAGTTCGTCGAAATCGCCCGGGAAATAGATAAGACAGGCATAAAACTATTAGTGTTCGATGAGCCTACAGCGGTACTCACCGAATCAGAAGCCGACCGTTTGCTAGAAATCGTGCAATTGATAGCCAGCAAAGGCATAGGGATAGTGTTTATAACCCATAGACTTGATGAGGTGATGGCTATATCCGATCGGCTTACGATCTTGCGTGACGGGGAAGTTGTGGCGACTCTTAATGCTAAGGATACAACTGTAGAAAGAGTAGCAGAGCTCATGATAGGGCGAAAAGTTGAGAAACTCATAGAGGGTATGGGAGACCACCGGGTCTTAAGCGACGCAGACATAGCCCTGTCGTTGAGAGATTTCTACGTAGATATGCCGGGTGAGCGGGTTAAAGGGGTTAATCTGGATATTAGAAACGGCGAAATCTTTGGTATCGGTGGATTGGCAGGCCAAGGAAAACTAGGAATCCCCAACGGCATCATGGGCATATACGATTCAGAAGGCACTGTGGAACTGTTTGGCAAGGAATTGGATTTGACGAAACTTGGGGAGGCTCTTCGCAACGGAATTGCTTTCGTTTCGGAAGATAGAAGAGGGGTAGGTCTGCTCTTAGATGAGTCAATTGAGTTCAATGTCGTGTTTTCGGCCATGCAGATAAAGGGTGATTTTTTGATACGGCTTGGGCCCATCACTATTTACGATCAAAGAAAGGCGAGAGAGCATACCCTTGAGATGATAAAGACCCTGGACATTCGGTGTACAGGTCCCAAACAGTTAGTAGGGAGCCTTTCAGGAGGCAACCAGCAGAAAGTTTGTTTGGCCAGGGCGCTTACCCTGAATCCCGCACTGCTCATAGTTTCAGAGCCTACGCGAGGCATAGATATTGGGGCGAAAAGACTTGTACTTGAACATCTTATAAAACTAAACCGGGAAGAAGGTTTGACCATAGTTGTGGTCAGCTCAGAGTTGGTGGAGCTCCGTTCTATGTGCGATAGAATTGCCATAATATCTGGAGGTAATGTGGCAGCGATATTGGAGCCTGACGCTCCAGACGCAGAGTTCGGTCTCGCCATGGCAGGTTTGAGGAAAGAAGGTGCGAGCATTGCGTGAAAAACTAAGTGAGATATATGAAAACCTAGGACTTCCGCGCATTATAATAATCGGGTTTTTCATCGTGCTCTTGATTGCGGCAGTTCCCTTAGGTCTCAGTGTGCCCAACCTTTTAGGCGATGCCATTCGTCGATGGGCTATGTATGGAGTACTGGTGCTTGCCATGGTGCCTGCAGTAGAATGCGGGATCAACCTTAACTTTGGCATATCTTTGGGTATAGTTGCAGGGCTCCTCGGTTCTACAACTGCCATTGAAATGGGCATACCCAATCCTTGGACGAGTTTGTTTGCGGCCATGGCGATTGGGGTATTAGTCGCTATTCCGTTAGGTATAGGATACGGGATCCTATTGAATAGGGTAAAGGGTTCAGAAATGACCGTATCTACTTACGTAGGATTTTCAGTGGTTGCATTCATGAACTTAGTATGGCTCTCCCTTCCGTTTAAGAGTGGCACATTGATATGGCCCCTAGGTGGTCGGGGCATGAGAAATACCATAAGCCTAGCAAGCAGTTTTGGAGGAGTTCTTAACAATTTTTTAGGGGTTCAAATTGGCGACCCAACACAGGGTTTATATGTGCCAACAGGGCTAATCTTGTTTTTTATGGCAGCGTGCGTAGTAGTTTGGCTGTTTTTGAGAAGCAAGACAGGCCTAGCTATGAGTGCTGCCGGATCTAATCCGATGTTTGCTCGAGCTTCTGGCATCAACGTAGACATGATGAGGATTCTCGGGACTACCATATCTACTGCATTAGGGGCAATTGGCATCATTACATACTCTCAGAGCTACGGTTTTCTCCAACTTTACAACGCGCCTTTGATGATGGGGTTTCACTGTGTGGCGGCAGTACTCATAGGAGGCGCTACCGTAAGGAGTGCGAAAATATCCCATGCCATCATTGGAACTTTTTTGTTCCAGGGGATATTGGCAGTAGCGTTGCCAGTGGCCAATAAACTTCTGCCTGGTACTAACCTCGCCGATGTTATGAGAATCATAATCTCCAACGGCATAATATTGTACGCTTTGTCGAAGACGAAAGAAGGTAGTTAAAATGGACAACTTCAAAGATAAGGTTTTTAACCTGCTAAACGAAAATAAAGTAGTAGTATTGTTTATCGTTTTGTGCATAGGTGCCATATATGTCTCAGGAGATCCCCTTACTTTTGTTGTCCGTGAGTTGTTTGCCCGCATCGGCAGAAACGGATTTATGGTTCTTTCCCTCCTCATACCGATTTTAGCAGGCATGGGTCTGAACTTTGGAATAACCATAGGTGCTATAGCCGCCCAAGTAGCTTTGTTCTGGGTGGTGTATTGGGGGTTTACCGGTATAGAAGGATTTTTGTTAACTGTGGCTATGGCTACGCCCATAGCAATGCTTTTCGGATGGTTGGTAGGTAAGCTGTTCAACACCATGAAAGGCGCAGAGATGATCGCCGGCATGATTTTGGGCTATTTTGCTGATGGTCTATATCAGCTTTTCTTCCTGTTTATAATAGGTGGCGTTATTCCCGTTGTAAACGAAACTCTTATAATCAGAGGCGGAGTTGGAGTAAAGAATACCATAGACTTAACAGGTAACCTCAAATACGCATTAGACACGGTTTCTATGCTGTCTTTGGCCAAGATAGGTTTCTGGGTTCTGATAGCCATCTTGGGACTTAGGTTAGTGTTGAGGCTTACCAGGAAACTGGAAGGGCCCCTAACTAGCGATTTGCTTTTACTCATAGGCGCAGTCGCCATATATGGGCTTATACAAGTTCCGGCTATAGAGGGGTTTTTAGCCACAGATAGGCTTTTGCTCCTGGACGGTGTTATTATCGCTGCAGTGGCACTGGCTGCTTGGCAAGTATGGAG
>DGFF01000020.1 GCA_002391545.1 Candidatus Fermentithermobacillaceae bacterium UBA3907
CTCATAACTGTCTTGGCAATCCTCGTGATCGTAAGCGCAACTGTACTCAGTTCCTGCGTTCCTAAGGCAGAACCCCAACTAACAACTGAGGAAAAACTGGAAGATTTTCGTCTCATGTTCGATGTTTTAAAGGACAACCACCCCTACTTAGCGCTGAAAAAACGAGTGGAAGGCTACGACTGGGTAGCCCACGAAAGCGAGTTCGAATCAGCGATCACTGCCACGAAAAATGACAAGGAATTTGTCCAAACTATTCAACGCATCCTTCTGCTAATAAACAACGGCCATACATCCGTCATCGGTCCTGATCTTTTCAATCTCATAAAGAACCTGCCTGAAGAATTGACTCCGTGGCACAATGAGGCAGCTAAGACAGATGAAGAAACTGTAGCCCGCTGGTTCGACATGGTTGTAGAATCAATGGCGTACCCGCAGAATCAAGCCTTACCGTTTATGGCCCGTTACAACCAAGGCAAATATCTGGTCTACTGGATATCCGATGACTTCTCGCGCCGTTACAAAGTTGACCCAGGGTGCGTTATAAGCAAGGTTAATGACATGGATGTACACGATTTTGTGGCAAATCTGAGAGGGGAAACATGGCTTTACTACGATCCTCAATATAAACGCCTCTACATGCGAGACTTTCTACCACCCTACAAAGGTGCACCTTATCAGGTAACCTTTGAAAACGATAAAGGAGGTACAGTAGAAGCAACCGCATCATTCCAACGTATTACAAAACCCATCTATCCACCTGAATTTCCAACCAATATTTGGCAACTTGGATCCAACATATATACCGCCATTTTGGAAGAAGGTCGTGTTGCATACATTCATATCTTTGAAATGACCCAGTACCAAAGTTCCCAGTTAGAGAGGGAAATTCTCCTTTCATTCTTTGAAGAAATAAAAGACGTCCCCGCTCTCATTATCGACATGAGAAACAACTCTGGAGGTGACGACAGGTTTTGGATGCTAAATATAGTCCGACCCTTGGCGCGAGAACCACTAAATGAATTCCAAGGAGCGGCAATAAGAACAGGTGAATATATCAAGCCGTTCATGGAAGCCAACGCAGAAGCCTTTTCTGATGTGGAAGGCCTCACATCTTTAGGCATGCAATTGACCCAAAAAGACATCCCATCAATCCTCACGCCAGAGGAATTGGAAAACCTACCACCCGAAATACTAGGACCCGACTTTGAACCTCCGGTTTTCTCTATGACCACAATCGAACCATCTGGTGAATGTCCATACAAGGGCAAAATTTACGTGCTCACCGGACCTGGGGTGTTTTCGTCAGCAGAAAGTTTCTGCATGTTTTGTAAATCTTCTGGGTGGGCCACCCTCGTAGGTGAGTACACTGGTGGAGATGGTGGAGGCTCCACCCCTGCAATGATCACCCTGCCAAATAGCAAAATACCAGTGTTCTTTCCTTCGACTTTGAGTTTGAACCCAGATTTCACTGCAAACGAAGAAACCCACACGGCCCCTGATGTACTCGTAGAGCCCAGCCCAGAAGACATAATCCGGTATTTAAAAGCCCTGACCGAGGGGAAAAAGTTCTCAATGCCTGATCCCAATTACGACACCGTATTGAAAGAATGCCTAAGGCTTGCATTGGAAGAAACAGAGGCTCGGTAGAGAAATGCCTGGAAATGCTTGTATGTGTCGAAGCAGTTATTCAAAGGAAAGGGCAATAGGAATAATTGCGCCTACTTAGTTGATGGAATACCCAAATAGATGTTACGATTGTACCAACTACACACAATATGCCCTCTTAGATGCATAATTATACATGACAATTCAAGGTAATGTGGAGTGCTCCGGTGCCGAAAATTATACGTGGACAGGAAATGACTGTCTAAGCAAGGGAGGGAAGCGACTTGCGTTAACGACCGCCCTCAAGGTGGCTCGGAGGATGCGCCAATTAGCAAACCGTACACAATTACCCACACATTACGCTATAATCCATTGAAGCGTTTCACCGAGCTGTGAAATTCATACAAGGCCCGTTTACTGTAGCGGCAACTACGACAAAACATTATCCCAAAGGAGAGATTCTCATGAAAAAGCGATTTGCGATCTTATGTTGTGTCCTTGTGTTGTGTCTCACATTTGCAGCGGGATGTACCAAGGAACCAGAGCCAGTGACCACCAATGGAGAAGAAGCACCTACCGAACCTGTTGCAAAACTTGTGGCAATAGGCGAATGCACATTTGCACCCTTTGAATACGTAGACCCGGATACTGGCGAGCTGACAGGATTTGACGTTGATCTTATATATGCAATTGCAGAAGCGTCCAATTTTGAAGTTGAATACAAAAACATGGACTGGAACAGCTTGATCGCTGCTCTGCAGACAGGGGAAGCGGACCTCATCGTATCGGGAATGACTATTACCGACGAGAGAGCCATGGAAGTAAAGTTCTCAGATCCTTACTTTGAATCAGGCCAAGCGTGGTGCGTACAAGAAGATTCTCCTATTAAGACTTTGGACGATCTCGCAGG
>DGFF01000122.1 GCA_002391545.1 Candidatus Fermentithermobacillaceae bacterium UBA3907
AGATGTGTATAAGAGACAGATCATACCGCGCCCTATATGCATCAATAATGAGGGGTTCTGGTGCAATTTCCAGAATACGTTCGTAAACATCTTTCATGGCAGACTCAAGAGCAGGCTCAAAATCTTGCGCATTATCAAGTTTTGACATGTAAGGCCCGTAATAAGAATCCCGAAGAGCAGATTGGGCACTCTCCAAGGTAGGCGCCTCAAGCACACGAGCTAAATCGCTTTTGCTAAGAAGCGTCTTTTCAATAAACCTTATCCGGCCTACAGGGTATGCCCAAAGATAGTCCTTCAAGACACACTCTCCCCCTCTTGGGTTTCTTTGAAAAGCATGGTGGCAATCTCAACTTCAAGATCTTCTTTCATGAACCTCAAAATAGCAGGGAACGTCAAATTATCGAGCACCTTGTCTCTTCTCAAAATCAATCCGCCACCTAGGTATTCAGGTGAGTATGCCACAGTCAGATTACCCCGTTTTCCCATTTCTTTCAGCCTCTGATTAGCCACTGCAATGAAATCCTCACCTAGTATTTCCTTTTCCAATTCGCTAATTATGACTTCTTCTGTACCATCGGCTCTATGGGAAATCCAATCTATCAGCAGCTCTTTATATTCCTCACTATGCATATCTCTAAGTTCCTTGAGCGCCTCGTCAAACACCTGAGATATAACGGCTTGTTTAGCCTCTAAGAGCATTTGTTTCTTTTGCATCTCAGCCCGAGATACAGCAATACTCTCAATCTGCGCCGCTTCTTGGTATGCTTGCTCCAATATGCCAGTTCCAAGGGCAGACCCTCGTTGGGCAGCATCTTTCAGCTTGGATTCAGCTTCTGCCTCAGCAGCAGTAAGTATCTCCTCTTTTATCTGAGCCGCTTTCTCTTCAATTTTTCTTAGAATATCTTCTAAGGGCATACTATTTTCCCCCTAGATTTTAACTGCAAACATGATCATTAGTACTGAAGCCAAAAGCCCTAAAACAGCGTAAGTCTCAACCATAGCTGGCAAAATGAGAGCTTTCCCCGATTCCTCAGGCTTCTTGGCTACGATATCCATACCTGAAAGACATACTTTGGCTTGGTAAAGGCCAGAAATCAAACAAGACAGTGCGCATGGCAGGCATGCAAAAAATACTTGCCAACCCTGCTCTAAACTAAGTTCTAAAACTCCTGCAAAAGCCTCCATTTTTACTAAAGCCAAGAATCCTACGAGAAAACCGTAAATCCCCTGAGTGCCTGGAAGAGCTTGAAGCGGTAACAATCGCCCGAAGTTATCAGGGTTCTCTGCAGTCATGCCTGCAGCTTTTTCTCCTGTAGCTCCCACCGCTACGATAGACCCAATTCCACCCAAAGCTACCGCTAGCCCTGCACCCATAAGAGCTAGAACATTACCTCCAAGGAACGGTCCAAAGAACAGACCTACAATCAACATGCCAACGAGGATTAAGCAACCAATTAAGACCCACTTTCCTATCATTCCTTCAAACAATCTGAACCCCTCCCAGTATTGCCTTACTCTTCATACTTAATGAACGGCCTTGCCTTAAAAACCACTTTCATGAGTCTAAACTGTATCTAATCTATTACCATTATGTTCTTCCTTACCCGTTTAAGTGGCCTAAAGGGCGTTCCACCTCCTTCGAAAAACTTGCTGAAGAACTCAACATATTGCAGACGGCCTGAGTGAATAAAACTGCCCAGGGCGTTTATGACAAGATTAAAAAGGTGGCCTACGATTAAGATCACAGGTACAAACACCCAACCAACGCCAGGCACCATGTCTACGATCAGGGCTGCTATCATATTTACCACAACGCCGATTATGGCACTGGCCAAACCGAGAGCCAAAATTCGGGCATAAGACAACGTATCTGAGAAATAAGACACTATATTGTAAAATCCTCCTACTGCCGATATTGGCTTCATAAAAATATTTGGTTGATTCCTCGCACCTGACCACATTATCATAACTGCGCCTACTATCATAATGTAAAGGGGAATGCTGCTTTGTATCATCCCCATAAGGGATAACACCCACAAAATTAGTCCCGGTATGAATACAACCCATGAACCGTCGTCCACTATTGCATCAAAAACCGCGCCTTCCCGTATTGTCCCTAGCATTTTCACAATTATTCCAACCCAAAGATGCACTATGCCAAGTCCCAAAGATACGACAAGCAGGGTAATGGGATCGTTAACCGGGTCTAAAACCGCGAATTTGGATGTGAACCTTTCAATGGCGGTTCCGCCAAAAAAGGTGCTGGGTAAATCCCCAAACCAACTGCCCATAAGCGCTCCTGCAAATAATGTAGACACGCCACAATAGCCTAAAAGTCTAATAAGCTTGTCATCCTCCAACGACTGGGTTTTAATAAACCAGATGGAAAATATTGAAAGGATAATACCGTATATGGCATCACCCAGACACATAGCAAAAAATATCCAAAAGAATGGGGCTAGAAAAGGAGTAGGATCCATTTCATTGTATTGAGGGTATCCATAGATGTTCGTAACAAACTCAAAAGGCCTGATGAGAACGTTGTTCTCCAAGAACACCGGAACATCTTCATCCTCTCCTGGTTCTTCATCTACGATCTCAATATCTTTATATATGCTTAGACCATCTCTAAGCTTATCAATTTCTTTGGCTTTTGCATAACCTTCAATCACCAAAGTAAATCTGGTCTTTGGCGTACTTTTACGTAGTTCAAACAGATTCTGTTTGTCTAAATAGTAGTCGATTAATGCAAGTATACCCATGAGATCCTGGGCCATCTCCCCATCTTTACTCAAGATCTCTTCTCGCTCCGCTAAAAGGTCTGAAACAGTCTTTTCTATATTATTCAAAGCTTCTTTTACTGAACCCGTTTCAGAATAACCTTCTATTTCCCTTGAAAGATTCACAGAGACGCCTCCGAGAGCCGATACTACTGCGCTCAGGGACGGTTCTTGATCTAAAAGAGTAACTAACCATACTCCAGAGTTTCCATGTTCTCGCCAAACCTCATGGAAATGCACATATTCTGTGGAAATTTCATCGCCTACATGGTTTAAAGAATTAGACGGTACTATCGCCAGCTGCATGTCACAGGTTTTGGTAGGACGTATCTCAGGAATCGGGATATCTAGCTCAACCCATGGAGCTAGAACCTCAACCCTCTGAGTTAGTTCCTGGATCGCTTGGTCTATTTCCTTTAGCCGCTTCCCATGTTTTTGCACCGTAACAAACACTTCGTCCACATCGCACCCAGCAACTACCCTCTTAAACTCCTCGTATGACATTTGAGGCTTTGCCCCTGTGAACATATCTAAGAAACTCTTTTCGATGCTGGTGTATTGCTCGAAATAAGATTTGATCACCGAGAGCTGAGACAGTTTCTCATCGTACTTATCTTCGTCTTCTTCATAGTAAGAAAGATCGCGAGACTCCCTTTTTGTGACATGAAGAACCTCCAGGTCCCTTAGGGTTTCAAATATGGACTCGCCCAGGTCTTCGTAGGCAAATATTGTGACCTTCCGCATCCTGGCAACAGCCATAAACCCACTGTAGGCCTACAGACCTACAGCTCCCTCCCTTCAAACTGCTTTCTTCACACGCTCAGCAACAAACAAAACCGCATCTTTAAACCCGTCCATAGTGTCGGGTTTCATTTTCCCAATTTGGGTTCTTGCTTCTTTCACTGAAGACTCTAAAATAACATCCGCTTGTCTCTTGGCTTTTTCAATTATTTCATAAGCCTTATTTTCAGCGGCTTTGGTTGCATCAGCTATAATCTGATCCGCTTTTTTACTAGCTTCTGCTAATATCTCCCGAGCCTTTTGTCTAGCTTCTTCAATTTCTCTTTCCGCCTTTTCCTCTGTTTCGAGTATAAGGTCAAGTTCTTTTTTGGCCACGAAATCCCGCGGTTTAAAACTTTCGCGGTTCCCTCCCTTATGAAAAACTTTGAAACTCGTCTGGCCTTTCGTCGCAAAAGCCAAACTGGTACATCAAAGCCTGGACAATTCTGCGCGCAGCTTGCCCGTCGCCAAAAGGATTTTTGGCCGTAGCCATCTGAGCGTACCGCTTACTATCATCTAACAACTCACCAATTGTGTCCACAATCAACTGCCTGTCAGTGCCAACCAATTGAACGGTGCCTGCTTCAATGGCCTCAGGGCGTTCTGTTTTCTCACGGCACAATAAAACTGGAACTCCTAAGGCAGGCGCCTCCTCTTGAACTCCTCCAGAATCTGAAACCACTAAGTACGCCCGACCTATAAGATTAACATAATCTGCATAGTTCAAAGGATCAAATAATATCACATTTTCTACTCCGCTTAGGTAACGCATAACAGGCTCCCGGGCTTCTTGGTTTTTGTGCACAGAAACCAAAAGACGAACATCGTTTTTTCTTTTGTTAGCTACATCTAAAAGAGCCTGACAGATGTTTTCAATGCCCTGGCCGAAATTCTCTCTACGATGTACTTCTACTACAATATCACGAATACCCTGAGCCCTTCTTGCACTGTGCTCCTTTTTCTGTGAAAAATTAACGTCAGAAAGGCCGATTGAATTGAGGACCGGATCTTTGAAAACATAATCCTCTCGCACTGTCATGAATAGAGCATCTATTGCTGTATTGCCAGTTACAAATATAGATTCTTCATCTATACCTTCGCGCAAAAGATTGTCTCTAGCCTGCTTGGTAGGAGCGAAGTGAATATCGCATATTACACCCGCAATTTTTCTATTTATTTCTTCAGGAAACGGCGCATACTTATCTCCGGTTCTAAGTCCTGCTTCTACATGACCGCAGGAAATTTTTTCGTAATACGCAGTCAGAGCGCTTGCGGCAGTAGTTGTGGTATCGCCATGGACCAAAACTATGTCAGGCGTTTCTTTTTGTAACACAGGGGTAAGTCTTTCAAGCACCCTAGTTGTGGTTTCCTGAAGGGTTTGTTGGGGCTGCATAATATCTAAGTCATAATCTGCTTCTATGTTAAAATGCTCCAAAACTTGATCCAGCATGTCACGGTGCTGTGCAGTAACTACAACTTTAGAAACGATCTGGGGGAATTTTCGGGATAGCTCAAGCACTACGGGGGCCATCTTGATCCCTTCTGGACGAGTGCCGAATACACACAAAACCTTAATATGATCTACACGCAAAACTCAATTACACCTCTCAAAAGATCTCCACCAGATCTGTGGCCGCAAACTTCTGCATCCTCTAACGCTGGTTTCGAGAAGACTTCATACCAGAAGCATCTGCTCGAACCCCTGATTTACCCCTAGAATCGTCATGTTTTGACGTTCCAGCGCCAGGCATCACACTTTCCCTCTCTTCAGCATCGCTGCCTTCCCCTGTCCCATCAGATTTAGGAATAGTCAAAATTCCAATCCTATGGGCAACAACAAATAGTCCTGCTACTGCTAACCCAGCAATTACTGTGCTGCTGGAAACGGGAAGAAACGTAGAAAGAACTCCCAATAACCCGAAACCTCCCGATACCACATATATAGTGATCACTGCCTGACGATGATCTAGCCCCAGATCTAGAAGGCGGTGATGGATATGGTCCCGGTCTGCACTAGAAATAGATTTTCCTGAAGCTCGTCTTCGAACAATGGCAAATGCCGCATCAGATATGGGCACCAAAAGCGCGAGGATAGGCGCCAAAACTGCCAAGGCGACTGTAGACTTTACCAATCCCTGCACTGAGATTACACCCAGAACCAGCCCGAGATACATTGCCCCTGCGTCGCCCATGAAAATTGAAGCAGGATGAAAATTGTAAGGCAAAAACCCAAACACGCTGCCTGCTAACGCGGCAGCGGCTAAGCTGACCGCTGGTCTTCCTGCTTTTGCTGACGCAAAAACTGTAACCAAGGCGGTAATGCCTGATATACCTGCTGCAAGACCGTCTAATCCATCGGAAAGATTTATTACATTTTCAAAACAAACAATCCATAAAATGGTAAGAGGTACTGCGAGCACCCCTAAGAATCGGATGCTTCCCGTAAAAGGATCCTTGATAAAAGTAACGTCAACCCCAAGGGCTACCAC
>DGFF01000109.1 GCA_002391545.1 Candidatus Fermentithermobacillaceae bacterium UBA3907
GGTTACACGAATCAAATGGGTATCTCACGCCGGAGGAGTATTATTACAACTATCGTGCAGCTTAGTGAAATACCAAGGAATTCTATGATTTATTAAGCTATCTATGTGTTTAGTCTGTCTATGGGGCAGGGGACACCGCAGTATCATTGGTGGTAATGCTCCCAGCATTTATCTAAAGTACCTTGAAGAGAATCATAACATCAGTACGGCTAACCTGGACGGTTGTATTGAGAGCCACATTATCGATATTGATGCTTTACGAGCAGATGATTTTCAAGCCTTCTTTGAACAGAGAAAAGATAGCCTGGTTGTAAAAATTGAGAAAGCGATGAAACAGTATCTGGCTTAGAAATATCATAAACAAGTTTGATTGAATGGAGCACAAGCAGGTGTCCCAATAAGCCACCCATTAAGAAATATATTTAATTAATCTTAATCAGGGAGTACAGGGTCATGGAAAATAAATTCTTTAAAGCGCCAATCCTCAACTCACCTTACGAATACCCGTCGCGTCACTGGGAGCTTGACGAGCACGGTCAGCCGACACAAAAAATAATCGAAAGTCGCCGCAGGGCTGAATTCATTACCCCTATCCCGAAGCCCAAAAAACAAAGAGGGGCGCCGGATCAACAGCAGTTTTTATTCGATGAAGGTAAAGGGCTTACCACAGAAGAGCAACAGTATGATCCTACTTCGGTTATTAACGCGCTTCGCCGTCACATTGATCAATGGCGAAGCATTCCAAATCCGGGTGATTGGAAAGTTACACCTGAAACCGCGCGCTTGCTCCAACATTGGCGGCATCATAGTTTTAATAACATCAGGCCGTTTTTCTGCCAGGTTGAGGCGGTAGAAACGGTTATCTGGTTGACAGAAGTTGCGCCGAAATCCGGAAAGATAGGCAAAGAATTTCTTGAACACATGGAAAATGCGAACGCCAATGCCAACCCGGAGTTGATGCGCCTCGCCCTGAAAATGGCCACCGGCGCCGGCAAGACCACGGTTATGGCCATGTTGATTGCATGGCAAACCATCAATGCTGTACGGCGGCCAAACAGTAAAAGATTTACCCGCGGCTTCCTGGTGGTCACGCCTGGACTGACCATCAAGGATCGGCTTCGCGTGCTTCAACCCAACGATCCGGACAGCTACTACCGGAGCCGTGAGCTCGTGCCCCATGATATGCTGGATGACCTTCACCGTGCCAAGATCGTCATTACCAACTACCATGCCTTTAAACTTCGCGAAATCGTAGAGTTATCCAGGGGTGGCCGGTCACTTTTGCAGGGGCGGGGTAGAGAACTCAATACGCTTGAAACAGAGGGGAAAATGCTCCAACGGGTAATGCCCGAGTTGTTGGGCATGCAAAACATCATGGTATTCAATGATGAGGCCCATCATTGCTACCGGGAAAAGTCTGACCATGGTGATGAAGGTGATCTAAGAGGAGATGACAGAAAGGAAGCCGAGAAGAACCGTGAAGCGGCGCGACTCTGGATCAACGGGCTGGAAGCCGTCAACCGGAAGCTGAAAATTGCCCGGGTTATCGACCTGTCGGCGACCCCGTTTTTTCTTCAGGGATCCGGCTACGCTGAGGGCACGCTTTTCCCCTGGACCGTGAGCGACTTTTCACTCATGGATGCCATTGAATGCGGCATTGTCAAGTTACCGCGCGTGCCCGTGGCCGATAACATCCCCGGCGGTGATATGCCTAAATTCCGAAATCTCTGGGAGCACATTCGCACGAGGATGCCTAAGAAAGGACGGGGTAAAGCCAAGACTCTTGACCCCTTAAGCTTACCTGTTGAACTGCTAACCGCACTGGAAGCCCTTTACGGGCATTATAAAAAAACATTTGAACTGTGGGCGAAAAGCGGCATTGGTGTGCCGCCCTGCTTCATTATTGTTTGCCAGAACACTTCTATCTCGAAACTTGTTTACGATTATATTTCCGGTTTCCTCCGGGAAAACGAAGATGGTTCGCTCACCCTGGAAAATGGGCGGTTGCCGCTCTTCCAAAATTATGACGAGCATGGCAATCCGTTTCCCCTCCCCCGTACTTTGCTCATTGACAGCGAACAACTTGAATCCGGCGAGCCTCTGGACAGGAACTTTCGTAAGATGGCCGCCGGTCCCATTGAACGTTTCCGCCGTGAAATTATTGAGCGCACAGGGGACCGCCTCCAGGCTGAGAATCTTACCGATCAGGATCTGCTGCGGGAAGTGATGAACACTGTAGGCAAAAGGGGCCGTCTCGGCGAGTTGATTCGCTGTGTTGTTTCGGTCTCCATGCTTACCGAGGGCTGGGATGCGCAAAACGTTACTCATGTGCTTGGGGTACGGGCTTTCGGTACACAGCTTCTATGCGAGCAGGTCATTGGCCGCGCACTGCGACGGCAGTATTACGATACCAATGAAGAGGGTTTGTTCAACGTTGAGTATGCCGATGTCCTGGGCATACCCTTCGACTTTACCGCCAAGCCTGTCATAGCTCCCCCGCAGCCGCCCCGTGAAACGATCCAGGTCAAGGCGATGCGTCCCGAACGGGATCACCTCGAGATCCGGTTTCCCCGGGTTGAGGGCTATCGTGTGGAGCTGCCCGAAGAGCGGCTTACCGCCTCGTTTAATGAAGATTCCATTTTGGAGCTGACCCCCGATCTGGTCGGCCCTTCGATTACCCGCAATGAAGGCATCATCGGTGAGGGAGTAGACCTCACCCTGGTCCATACCGGCAACCTGCGCCGTTCGACCCTTTTCTTTCATCTTACCCATCGCCTCCTCTATACCAGGTGGCGGGATCCCGGTGAATCGCCCAAGCTGTATCTGTTCGGTCAGCTGAAGCGGATTACCAAACAATGGCTTGACAACTGCCTGATCTGCACGGGTGGCACCTACCCGGCCCAGTTGATGTATCTATCCCTTGCCGATATGGCCTGTGAGCGGATTACCGCCGGTATTACCCGCTCTTTAATGGGTGAACGGCCGGTTAAGGCTGTGCTCGATCCCTATAACCCCACCGGCTCCACCGTATATGTAAACTTCCATACTTCCAAGAAAAGCCGCTGGGAGACCGACGCGCGCCGCTGTCACATTAACTGGGTTATCCTTGACAGCGACTGGGAGGCCGAGTTCTGCCGCGTGGCCGAGTCTCATCCGCGGGTAATCGCCTATGTTAAAAACCACAATCTCGGCCTGGAAGTGCCTTATCGCTATGGACCGGAGGTGCGGCGCTATCTCCCCGACTTTATCGTTCTGGTTGACGATGGGGGCAATGATCCACTGCACCTGATTGTTGAAATTAAGGGCTACCGGCGCGAGGATGCCAAGGAGAAGAAGGCCGCCATGGATACTTACTGGATCCCGGGAGTAAACAATCTCCGGCAGTATGGCCGCTGGGCTTTTGCCGAGTTTACCGAGGTTTATCGGATCGAGACTGACTTTGAGGCCAGGGTCGAGGCCGAATTCAACCGGATGATTGATTCAGCCATCGCAGAGCCGTCAATGAAGGGGGATTAATATGACCAGGAAGAACACAGGAAAAACTGTTGAGGCGATCACCCACGATGAAGCCTCGCGTAAAAACATACCCACAGCCGAGTATCAATCGGTCATGGAGAAGGAAGACCAGAGCCCTATCCGTATAGCCTACGAACGCCGCAATCGCGATCTTGATCCTCAGCTTGTGTGGCGCGGCAAGGATGAGCAGGACTGGTCTGACCTCGTTGTTCACGCTCCCCCGCTCTTTATCCAGGAGAAGGTTCACCCGAAAGTTCTGATTGACGACCTGATGCGTCGCACCAGGAACAATGAAATCGCGGGGGAAGAGCAGCTTAATCTTTTTGACGACTTTAACGGTCTCCCCGAAGCTGCAAAGACCGAGTTCTACCAGCATGACGCCAACTGGAGCAACCGGATGATCCTCGGTGACAGCCTGCAGGTGATGGCCTCTCTGGCTGAGCGGGAAGGCCTGCGCGGTCAGGTGCAATGCATCTATTTCGATCCGCCCTATGGGATCAAGTTTAACTCCAATTTTCAGTGGTCCACCACCAGCCGCGATGTGAGAGATGGTAAAGTCGATCACATTACCCGCGAACCGGAACAGGTGAAGGCATTTCGGGATACCTGGCGGGATGGGATACATTCATATCTAACTTATTTGCGAGATCGATTAACGGTGGCGCGAGATCTCTTGGCGGACAGCGGATCCATTTTTGTGCAAATCGGTGATGAGAACGTCCACCGGGTGCGGGTGCTGATGGATGAGGTGTTTGGGGAAGACAATTACCAAAGCACCATTTACTTCACCACTACCGGTGGATTACCCAGATTCGGGCTTTCCCGTATTGGTGATTATATTGTATGGTATTCAAAAAACAAGGATTTATTTAAGTATAGGCCCCTCTTTACAACTAAGAAGGGTTTTGAGGCTGAGGAAAGCGCTTACAAAAATATTGAGTTGGACGTTGGTATGCGTCGCCGACTAACTACGAAAGAAATAAACTTAGAAGAAATGTCTCATAAAGGCCGATTATTTCGAATTAGTGATTTGTGTGGCCAGGGTGCATCAAATGAACCAACCCCTTTTAACTATCAAGGCCGTAATTACTATCCAACAAAAAACAGTCACTGGAAACCAAATTACCCTGATGGCTTACAACGAATCGCCCGATCAGATCGTATCTATGCGACTGAAAGGACCTTAAACTATGTACGTTATTTCGATGATTATCCAGTTTCTCCCCTAAAAGATGTGTGGGGTGATACAGGACACTCAGGATTTTCTTATAATAAAATTTATGTGGTCCAGACTGCAACCATGGTCATCGAACGTTGCATACTCATGACTACAGATCCCGGAGATCTCATCCTCGATCCAACCTGTGGTTCCGGAACAACTGCTTACGTTGCCGAGCAATGGGGCCGCCGGTGGATCACCATCGACACTTCTCGTGTCGCCCTTACTTTGGCTCGTGCCCGGCTTATGGGTGCACGTTATCCTTATTATCTTCTTGCTGACAGCCGTGACGGGCAGCTTAAAGAGGCCGAGATCACACGAACTGAACCTTCTCAGTCTCCGACTCGGGGGGATATCCGCCAGGGTTTTGTCTATGAGCGGGTGCCCCACATCACCCTCAAGTCCATCGCCAACAACGCGGAGATAGATGTGATCTGGGAAAAGTATCAAGAAATTCTCGAACCGCTGCGCACTAAACTAAACAAAGCACTGAATAACAAGTGGGAAGAATGGGAGATTCCTTACGAAGCTGATGATAATTGGCCGGAGGAAGTAAAAACAATTCATTCCCGTTGGTGGGAACAGCGTATCGCCCGGCAAAAAGAGATCGATGCCTCTATTGCCGCCAAAGCCGACTATGAATATCTTTACGACAAACCTTATGAGGACAATAAAAAAGTTCGCGTGGCCGGGCCGTTTACAGTGGAGAGCATTTCGCCTCACCGCGTTTTGGGTGTAGACGAAAATGATGAGCTAATAGACAGCGTTGGCGATACAGATGCCGGCTACGGCCAGGAGCGGGATTTTGTCCGGATGATTCTGGAAAACTTGAAGACTGCTGGAGTGCAGCAGGCTCGTAAAAAAGACAAGATAAATTTTACATCAATTACTCCCTGGCCGGGTGATCTTATTTGCGCTGAAGGCTGCTATACTGAAGGCGATGAGGATTCAGCTGTAGAGAAACGGGCCGCCATTTTCGTTGGCCCCGAATTCGGTACCGTTTCCCGCCCCGACCTTGTCGCTGCAGCCCGTGAAGCCGGGGATGCGGACTTTGATGTACTTATTGCCTGTGCCTTCAACTACGACGCCCATTCAACGGAATTTAACAAGCTGGGTCGTATTCCGGTACTCAAGGCCCGGATGAACGCCGACCTGCACATGGCCGACGATCTTAAGAATACCGGAAAGGGTAACCTCTTCGTCATATTTGGCGAACCTGACATCGACATTCTTGATGCCGGCAACGATCAGATTCAGGTAAAAATAAACGGGGTAGATGTCTTCCACCCCAACACCGGTGAGGTTCGTAGCGATGGGCCCGATGGCATCGCCTGCTGGTTTATCGATACCGACTACAACGAAGAAAGCTTCTTTGTCCGCCACGCCTACTTCCTTGGCGCAAACGATCCCTACAAAGCCCTTAAAACCACCCTCAAAGCCGAAATCAACAAAGAAGCCTGGTCCACATTACACAGCGACACATCCCGCCCTTTCGACAAACCCAAAAGCGGCCGCATCGCCGTCAAAGTAATCAATCACCTGGGAGATGAGGTTATGAAGGTTTTTCGGGTGAAAGGAGAGGTTTGTAATGAGTTCGGAAAACAATAGTATCAACATCTTGAAAAGCCGGGATGATCCCCAACCTGTTGTTTTTAAGAAAATAGAAGAAGATAAATTTCAACTGCACTCAGAAATACCTTGTTCTTGGGTTAAACAAGAAGATAAGTTTGGGCCTGATATACTGCGTCCCCGTATAGAACCCTGGCTTACAGCATTGTTTCAATCAGAGCATTTATCATTACTTTGCGGATCCGGATTATCCCATGCAATTCATCAGATGACCAACAAGAGCAACTTTTCTTCTATGGATAAGGTAGATTTTAGCGTATTTAATGAAGAAATAAATAGAGCTGCTGATGAAACTGCAAAAAATACGTGTAGAGAGGTATCAAATATTGAAGATCAAATTCGCGTGGCAAACGAAATGTTTACAGGTCTTAGTCACTATTGCCCACCAGAAGCAACATTTCGTGGCTCTCGTAATATTAAATGGCAAATAAAGAAACTCAGCGAGGATATAGATAAAACCCTCAAAGATTTTGCAGCATCCATTCTTCTTGGAGAGAGAAATATTGCTCTTTCTTCTGCTAAGAAAAGAGAAGAGGCATTTGGGTGTTTGGTTAATTTCCTTATGAGTTTTGCCAGTCGTTCCGGCACTCGAGACAGATTACAGATATTCACAACTAATTATGATCGTATTATTGAAGCTGGTGCTGAATTAGCAGGCCTACATTTATTGGATCGCTTTGTTGGAAATCTAGTTCCAATATTTCGTTCATCACGACTTAGCATTGATATGCATTATAATCCGCCCGGCATTCGGGGAGAGCCTCGTTATTTAGAGGGTGTTGCCCGTTTTACTAAGCTACACGGTTCAGTGGACTGGATATATACCATGCGAAATATACGACGATTCGGACTACCATTTGGTGCTGACTCTATCGGCCCATATCTCCAAGCACCGGGTCTATCAGGTGCTATAGTGAGGGGCCTGATGATTTACCCTAATGCAGCTAAAGATCGCGAGACTGCGGAGTATCCTTATGTAGAATTGTTCCGTGATTTTTCTGCAGCTGTATGTCGTCCAAACAACACATTAATTACCTATGGTTACGGTTTTGGCGATGAGCATATTAACAGGGTTATTGAAGATATGTTAACCATTCCTTCTACTCATTTGGTTATAATCTCTTATAGCGATCCATTAGGTCGGATTATGAAAATTTATGAAAAGGTTGCCCGCCCGGCTCAAACTACTTTATTGATTGGAGAACATCTTGGCCAGTTGAAGACTCTGGTAGATCATTACTTGCCCAAGCCAGCCATTGACCGTACTACCATTAAAATGGCCGAATTACTAAAAGCTCGTTTCGGAACAGAGCAAGTGGAAAGTGATGGCAATAAAGCGAAATATGAGACCAAGGAGTTTGAAGGTGAAGAATAATGCATTTAAGTTCATTAGAATATTCTGAATCACTTTGTATTGGAACAGTAGAATACGTTTCGCCTGATCAAATTGAAGTATTATTAGATATTGAGGCTCCAGAATCAGTTTCATTAAATACAGGTACGCCTCGTCCGTTTCCCCGAGTGAACAATTATATTCTCATTCGCAGCGATGAAGGTTACATAGTCGGTCAAGTTGAATGGCTGACTATTAAGCGGTCCGCTTATCCTAAACGACGTGGAATGAAGGACTTTGGTTTGGTCGATTTACCTTATCCTTCACGGAAAATGAGCCTTAACCCACTGGGAACACTTTGTAGAACAATAGACTCAAACGGTAAAGAGTGTTATCGGTTCAGACGTGGTGCTGATGCATTACCATCCGTTGGCGACAATGTATTGCTCCCTACTCAGGAACAGCTGCGTTCTATTGTAGAATCGGGTGAAAATCGAAGAGTTAAGATCGGTACCAGTCCTTTGGCTGGAAATGCTAATGTAAGTGTTGATCCTGACCGCCTTTTTGGACGTCACCTTGCTGTATTGGGTAATACTGGAAGCGGTAAGTCATGTTCTGTTGCAGGTCTGATCAGATGGTCTATTGAGGCAGCCCAGAAAGATAGGGAAAGGCCTAACGCTCGATTCATTGTACTTGATCCAAACGGTGAGTATGCACGAGCTTTCAGTAAAGACACCGGTGTGCTTAAACCAAGACTTTTCAAGATTGAACCTAAAGTAAATGAAGAACCACTTAAGGTACCACTTTGGTTTTGGAATAGCGCTGAATGGTGTTCATTTACTCAGGCCAGTGGAAGGGCCCAACGCCCGACTCTTATTTATGCTCTTAGAGCAGTGCGAGACAAACGTATAGAGATACCGGTAAGTGCAAGCCATGATATAAGGCGTTTTCTAAGAACTGTTGTTAGAACACTACAGATGGAAAGGAATGCTGGAACACCGTGGGGACCATTCCCAAGACCTAAAGCCTTCTGTGAAAAGATTAATAAATGGAAATCTGGGCTAGAAACAAACATTTCGCTTACTCCAAGCGAGCAAATTGCTTTATCAAATTTTACGGACAAAATAAATAGTTTAGTCCAGGCTCGTAGTGGGCAATTTCCACACTATGATTTTACTCGACAAGAAGTTAATGACCTTATTGAATTGTCTAGAGCGGCACATCAAGCTTTTGGTGGCAGTGATGACGAATTACTTCCTATGGATGCGGACATTCCACGTGAATTTACAGGTGACTCATTTTTACGTTGTTTAGAAGCAAGCGCTGAGATGTTAAATGTTTCCGAATACGTTGAAACTATGTTAATGCGAATAAGAACTTTACTTACTGACACCCGTATGCAATCTGTAATTGATGATGATTTAGATATGACATTAGAACAGTGGCTAACTGAATATGTCGGTACTAATAATGCAGAAAGTGGATGTTTGACAATTATCGATCTGTCTTTAGTGCCCTCAGAAATAATTCATATCATTATTGCAGTCGTTGCCAGGATGATTTTTGAGGCCTTGCAAAGATATAGAAAACTTAATAACGAACATAAGGTTTTACCCACAGTGCTGGTTATGGAAGAAGCCCATACTTTTATAAAGAGGTATAAAGAAAACACAGAATTTCAAGACGCCGCTTCTGTATGCTGCCAGGTTTTTGAGCGAATTGCCAGAGAGGGTCGCAAATTCGGGCTAGGCTTACTTTTATCGTCCCAACGTCCATCAGAATTATCTACTACAGTTCTTTCTCAATGTAATACCTTTCTAGTCCATCGTATAAACAATGACAGAGATCAAGACTTGGTACATAGATTTGTCCCTGATAACCTAAAGGGGCTACTTAGAGAGTTGCCTTTGCTTCCGTCACAAAATGCGATTTTGTTGGGTTGGGCTTCCGAACTGCCTGTATTAGTTCGTATGAATGATCTTCCCGAAGAACAACGGCCGCAATCAGATGATCCTGATTTTTGGAAGGTCTGGACCGGAGAGGCAGAAAGAGATGTGGACTGGAAGCAGATCTCCGATGATTGGCAAAGGTTATCAGAAAGTGAAACAGAGAAAGACGTAAGCGATAATGATACTTCACCAAATGATATATCTTTTGATTAAATGGCCAAGTGGTTTGAGTGTAAACATTTTAAAGAAGAAAGGCATAACAGTATACTAAACAATAAACAGGTGCAATTATGCAATTTCGCATTGCTGACACATTTACTGATAGCCTTTCCAGGTTGACCGGTGAGGAGCAGAAGGCAGTAAAAACCACCGCCTTTGATCTGCTGATGAACCCTGCTCATCCGGGGATGCAATTTCACAGACTTAACCGGACCAGGGATAGGCGCTTCTGGTCTGTACGCGTGAGTGATGATATCCGGCTCATTGTCCATAGAACCGAGGCATCCCTGTTACTTTGCTACGTGGGCCACCATGATCAGGCTTACAGTTGGGCTGAGCGCCGCAAGCTGGAGACGCATCCCAGAACCGGCGCCGCGCAGCTGGTGGAGATCCGGGAAGTGACAAAAAGGGTTACTATACCCCAATATGTGCCGGATGCAACCGAACCTTCCCTTTTTGCGAATGTCTCCGATGATACCCTGCTGAGTTTCGGTGTGCCTGCTGATTGGCTGCAGGAGGTCAGGGAAGCTGATGAAGATAGGGTGTTGGAGTTAGCTGAGCATTTGCCTGCCGAAGCTGCTGAAGCACTACTTAACCTGGCCATTGGCGTTACACCCGAAGTTGCTCAGCCTGTTTCACCAGGAGTCAACCCCTTCGACCATCCTGACGCCAGGCGCCGTTTCCGGGTGATGGACAATATTGAAGAGCTTGAACGTGTATTGGAATATCCCTGGGATAAATGGACGATATTTCTCCACCCGGTGCAGAGAGAACTGGTTGAAGGCGATTACGGCGGCCCTGTAAGGATCTCCGGTTCCGCGGGCACAGGGAAAACCATTGTTGCGCTACACCGGGCTGTATATCTTGCCCGGGCCAACCCGGAAGCCAGGGTTTTGTTAACTACATTCTCTGATACACTTGCAAATGCACTGAAGCTAAAACTTAAAAGATTAGTCAACAATGAGCCGCGTATCACTGAACGTCTGGAGGTGTACTCCCTGGATTCCATCGGACGAAGGCTCTATGAAATAAATTATGGCCGGCCCAATATCGTTTCCCGCAAAGTTATTGAAGACATTCTCCAAGAATATTTACAAAAGGACAAAGATAACAAATTTAGCCTGCACTTTTTAATTGCTGAATGGGAAGAGGTTGTTGATGCCTGGCAGCTGGAAACGTGGGAGGCATACCGTGATGTTTTACGCCTGGGACGAAAGACGCGGTTACCGGAAAAACAACGTGTCAAGCTCTGGTTGATTTTTGAACACGTTCGTTCCCGGCTGAAAGCCCAAAACCAGATCACTTATGCCGGCTTGTTCAGTAAGCTGGCGTTTCGGTATGAACAGAGCAATAAATTACCCTTCGACTTTATCGTTGTTGATGAAGCACAGGATGTTAGCGTTGCCCAGTTACGTTTTTTAGCTTCGCTGGGGGCAGGTCGTCCAAACAGCCTCTTTTTTACCGGCGATCTGGGCCAGCGTATTTTCCAGCAACCCTTTTCGTGGAAAATGCTTGGTGTTGATATCCGTGGACGTTCGAGAACACTTCGCATCAATTACCGGACCTCCCATCAGATCAGGATGCAGGCGGACAGGTTGTTGGAACCGGAATTATCTGACGTGGATGGAAATACGGAATTGCGGGATAGAACCATCTCGGTTTTCAACGGGCGCGAACCGTCAATATTGATTCTGGACACAGAAGATGAAGAAATTAATGCAGTTAGCCTTTGGCTTTCAGCTCGGGTTAACGAAGGTGTAGAGCCGCATGAAATCGGCGTTATTGTACGTTCGTCGGATAAGATTGAACGGGCCAGTGCCGCGGTAGGAAAAGCTGGATTCCCATGCAGGGTGCTGGACGACAGCATTGAAATAGCCACCGGTTTTATCTCCATAAGCACCATGCATCTTGCGAAGGGTCTGGAATTCCGTGCGGTAGCCGTGATGGCCTGCGATGATGAAGTTGTTCCCTTGCAGAAACGTATAGAAGCTATAGCTGACGCCGCAGACCTTGAGGAAGTCTACAATACCGAGCGCCACCTGCTCTATGTTGCTTGCACCCGGGCGAGGGATGATCTACTGGTCACCGGCGTTGAACCGGCCTCTGAGTTTTTAGATGATCTGAGACATGCAGATCTGTAAGATAGTGGTCTGGAATGCCTTCACCGAATATTTGCTGAATCACAGAAAAGATACAGGAGGCGATGGTGTTGTTTACCGACGAACTGGCGGGCTTCTTGAAAGACAATTTCCCCTTACAGCTTGATGAGATTAGTACTGCAGTGGATTTGTTAATTGAATCTCTAGATGCAGCAGCGGAAGCTGTAACTTCAAGGGGGAACGAATTATTAGCTGACAAGGAATATGAAGACGCAATAGGCTTAATAAACAAAGCAAAGGAACTGGATGCTCTGTCAAAAAAAGTACAGAGATATACCGATATTTTTCAGCTAGAGGATGTTGCCCTTGTTTCCGAAGATGAGGTTTTGGAGGATATTGAAAAAACTTTGCCCAACTACAGTGATTTTGAGGTAGACAATACCGTTGTTCACACTTTGCATGAGAACTTTGTACACAAGCGTCCTTTCGCATTCGAATTAAAGGGCAAAAAGGTTTTTGTGACGGAATGGAAAAGGATGCTCATTGAAACATGCAACATTCTGGCGGATATTGACCCAAACCTTATCGGTAAATTTCCCGACAACCGCAAATTTAACGGAAAGAAAACGAAATACTTTACAACCGGAGACCCGGGTTCAATGAGATCGCCCCAAAAGCTAGACGGAATACAGATGTTCGTGGAAACTAATTTCAGCGCTAATTTCATACGAAATCTGATCATCAAAATGATCAACCATTATAAAATACCGCTGTCTGATTACAAGATCTATCTGCGAGCCGATTACACCGGACTGCATAAAAAAACGGGTTTGGACGACGCGACCACAGGTAGCGAACCAGCACAAAGGGATGAGGATGAACAAGAACAACAGGTACAAACTGCATCAGATATTACAAGCGGTTGCATGAAGCGGGTCAGTAATTATCTGAACACGCCCATGACCCGACGCTCACAAGCCAGGTACCAAAGCCATGACAAAAAAATAACGGTTATCTGTTTGGTCTCGAGCGGAAGGGATACCGGGAAACGTACAGAGTATTGGTTTGGCCTTCGTGTAAAACAAAAAGCAATGCTTGAGAACAGCGAGAAGTCCTATATAGCCCTTGGGTGTGGATCGGAAAATAAAACTTTGCTGGTACCATACTTCAGATTTAGCAAATGGCTAAAAGATATGAGTATTTCTTATAGCGCACAGCAAATCAGCCACTGGAACATTACTGTAATAAAGGATCAGGGCGACTTCACGTTGCGTCTAAAAACTGGCTGCCAAAATGTTAATTTATCAGAATATGTTTTGGCTACCCAGTAAGCATCAAATTGTTGTTATATCTTAGCAAGTTGTTGGTTGGATTGGTGGACATTTTCAGAGCAGGGCAGGCTTATCATGTTTTCCTGGGTTATTGTATTACATGTAAATCTGTGTCAAAAGGAGGATGCCTGTGGTCCACGATCTTTTAAGGCTATATTGGGCTGAGAATGGCTGGGAATTGGTCTATCACACGGTAAGATCTGGCAGGGAAAAGCAACTTTACGGCTACATGGATCTTAATCTCGCAGTTTTCACAAAAAGATATCTGGTGGAAAGTTTTCCCGATGGGTTGTTCAAACATCAAATTGAAGGTTTAAAAGCCTATCTTCATGGGAAAGACCTTGCGCTGACTACTGGAACAGCATCCGGAAAGAGCGCGGTGTTTTTTGCTGCTGCGATAGATCTGCTAGTCCGCAATACGGATGCAAAGGTTATTGCTATTTATCCGCTAAAGGCCCTGGCCCGGGAGCAAGAACAGCGTTGGATCAGCGCTCTGCAAGCAGCCGGCTTACCTGAAAGTTGTGTGGCTCGTCTTGACGGTGATGTTCATACTTCGCAACGCCAAAGGCTGTTGCGCAGTGCTTCAGTTTTGGTTGCTACGCCAGATATCCTTCATGCCTGGCTGGTGCCTAATGTGGGGGATAATGTTGTGAGTAAGTTTATTTCGCAACTTAACTTACTGATTGTTGATGAAGTACATGTTTATACTGGAGTATTCGGTTCTAATTCTGCATACCTTTTTAGACGTTTAGAACATGTAAATTCGCTGTCAGGGGGTAGCCTGCGCTATATTACTGCTTCTGCTACAGTAAGGGATCCGGCAACTCATTTGAAATCGCTTTTTGGGCGTGAATTTACCATTATCGACGAAACAAACGACACTTCGGAACAGCACGATCTGGACTTGTTCATGGTTAACCCCGATAAAAGCAAGGATTTGCTTTCAGTTATTTCTAAATTCTTGCAAAGGATTGCGTCCAGCAGTAAAGATAGATTCATCGTTTTTGTCGACAGCCGTAAACAGACGGAGCACCTTGCTACCATAATTTCAAGAACGCAGCAAATGTCCGAAGAGGCTGAACAATTATATGACCATTTACATAGGCTTGACGTTCTCCCCTACCGCGCAGGTTTTGAGGAATATGACCGGGCGATCATTCAAGAAAGGCTGACCAAGGGTACACTACACGGTGTAATCAGTACCAGCGCTTTGGAGTTGGGGATTGATATACCCCACCTGGATATCGGCGTACTGGTGGGTGTACCCCGTTCAAAAACTAGCCTTCAACAACGCATCGGAAGGGTTGGCAGGCAGAAACCAGGCGTAATCGTTATCATTAACAGCGGTGATATTTACAGTGAAGCGGTGTTTAGGAAGCCGGAAGAAGTTTTTAACCGACCTCTGGCTGAGAGTGCGCTATATCTAGAAAATCCGCGGATCCAATATATCCATGCAATGTGTTTGGCGCGTGCAGATGGGGAGCATGATCGGATTAGCGAAAGGTTGGGTTTTTCTGCGGAGGGCAGTTTTACAACCGAGGTGCCCTGGCCCGCTGGTTTTACAGAACTTTGCAGTCAAGAAAGAGCCGGTGCTGTTGATACCGAGTTTCAGAATATGAAAATGGAAGCTGGTGAAACCCCACATCACGTTTATCCACTCAGAGATGTAGAGAGCCAGTTTTCAATAGAGCTTGTAAGCGGGCCTGAAAGGCAGCGTTTGGGATCACTTTCATACGGGCAGTTGATGCGTGAGGCTTACCCGGGAGCGGTCTATTATTATACTACCGTTCCTTATCGAGTTTATAAGGTTCAGCCCAGGTCACGTAATGTAAAAGTAAGAAGGGAAAAGCGTTATACTACGAAGCCAACCATGCTGCCGGCACAGGTGTTTCCAAATCTTACTGAGGAAAATATATTTCAGGCCTTCTATTATGGTGACTTGGTTTTAGTAGAAGTGAACCTGCAAATTCGAGAGAATGTCGTCGGCTTTAAGGAGAAGCGTGGGCCAAATGAAATAAATGAAAGCTATCCCCTTAGCGCTGCGGGTATATATTATAATCAGCCCTTTTTTACCAGAAACTATTTTACAACGGGCATTATTATTTACCACCCTAGTCTGACCAATCACGGCGTTAATTGTGAGATGCTGTCACAGCTCATTTACGAATGTTTTTTAATTGATATTCCTTTTGAGCGGCAGGATATTAACTATGCTGCGGGTAAGCTTAAAATCAGCTGGGAATCCTTAACCGAGGGCAAGCGCTTTCTGGCGCTATACGACCAGACATATGGTAGCCTTAGGCTATCGAGTCGGTTGTTGGAAGCGGGAGTTGTAGCAAAAGTATTCAATAAAGCAAAGGACCTGGCTGGTGATGGTGAACTGTTTGATCTAAACAATGAAACGTTGGCGTTACTGGATGCCATAGTGCAATCTGCATCTCTGTCACCAAGCAAATTGAATATACGTCAAAAGGACCCCCCACCGGCTGATGGTAGGGTTGCTGTGATCATGCCCAACAGCAAAGGTCTAGATCGTTTTAATAGTAATGAAGAGTTCTTTGTTGAGGGGATATTTTTTAGCCCCAGGGATAATGAAATTAGGTACAGAGGGAGACGGCCTTCACAAGATCCTACGCTTACAATAACAGTTCCTGTAAGTAATATTGTACCAATTCCGGGTGAAAGTGAAACGGGATGGTATGATCCTGAGACTGGTGAGATTGTCTCTTAGTTCAAAAACTGATGGGTGGGTTTTAAATTTATGGGCGGCGCACCATTTCGCCCTGCTTAGCCCGCTGGCTTTAAAATCGGCTATACGTTGTTCCCAGAGGATACGTTTAGCGGCACGCTCTTCTTTGGTCATGGAAAAGACCTCCTTGGTTACTCTGCTTGAAGAAGAGCTATTGGTTAGGTGGGAACAGTTTGACGCTTACGTTGTCTCCATAGTCAAGAACAC
>DGFF01000011.1:0-51828 GCA_002391545.1 Candidatus Fermentithermobacillaceae bacterium UBA3907
TATGCGTGTGCAGAAATCCTAACCATTTTCATGGGGTAATCAGAAAACGTGACAACTGGAACCTCTATTTTGTACTCGTGAAAAAGAGTATCTTGCACCGGATCAAAATATATGCTGCCCGTTTCATTGCCCCTATCATCAATCGGTGCAAAGGGAACGCATGCCATTGATCCAATCATGTTCTCGGGAGCCACAAGGGAGGTATCCAATCTTTCGCTGAGCATGCGTGCTGCTTCTAGCGCTAAGTTGTGGTTTCGTTCTGCTAGTTCAGGCCAGCCACCTGGGAGAAGAGAGTTCAAAAAATCGATACATTGTGGGATAAGCAAATATGGGGTGTAATCGTCTGTACCTGTCCAATCAAATTCAAGGTGCAAAAGACTCTTGTCTGTTCTGGTTGAGTTCGCTCCATGGCTGGTTACCAGGGGTCTTATCAAATGTCTTCGATCTTCGCGAATGTACAAGAAAGCAGACCCTTTGGGTCCACAGAGCCATTTATGGCAGTTGCCTGTATAGTAGGCCGCAGGTAAACTTCTCATACTAAGGGGGATCATTCCCAAAGCGTGGGCTCCGTCTATGAGCACGTCAATGCCCTGAGCAAAGAGTTGGTCTACTATTTCCTCAATAGGGAAAATTACTGCGGTAGGACTGGTTATGTGGTCAATCAACACCAGTTTGGTTTTGCTTGTTACGGCATTTAGAACCCTCTCTACCACGGCCGCTTGAGATTCTATAGGCAAAGGTATATCTACAGTTCTTACTATCACGCCGTCTCTTTCAATTAGCGTATTAACGGCATTTCTACACGCATTGTAGATATGATTGGTTATGACTATTTCATCTCTTGGGGAAAACTTAAGGGATTTAAGCACGGTATTTACACCTGTGGTTGCGTTGGGCACGAATACAATTCCTTCTGGATCTGCATCTATGAAACAAGACAATTCTATTCTAGATTCTTGGAGCATCCTATCTATCTCTCTGTTGAAGAACCGCACTGGTTGGCTTTCAATGTACAAATGCAGTTCATTTTGGGCATCCACAATTCTTTTGGGTACAGCTCCATAAGATCCGTGGTTCAAAAAAGTGAATGATGGATCTAAGGGCCATAAGTCTCGAAAAGCGCTAGATTCTGAAGTCAATTTGTAAGTACCCTCCCTTTTTGCAGAAACTGAGTATGAAACTTATTGACGAACGATTAGCTAAGGGGTAATTCGACATGTCAGATTAGAATCCCTTGCGAGACAGTACACGTAGGAGTTCCATGGTATTGTAAGAAACAGCGCACTGGGTTAATATGTTGAAATAGTGCGTTTGATAAGTTAAAATATGTTCAAAGGAGAAAGTAAAGTTTCGGAAGGTGATGATTAGTGGACGACCCTGGGGGTAGTACGTACCTTTTAGCAGCAGTTTGCCTTTTACTCTCAGCGTTTTTTTCCGGATCAGAAACCGCAATTTTCTCGTCAGATGAAGTTCGACTTAAAACGACTTATTCGGGTAATCGCAGAGCAAAGAGAGTGCTCGAGTTTAAAGATGACCCAGATCATTTCTTATCCGCGGTTCTATTCGGCAATACTCTTGTCAATGTAGTATTTTCTTCATGTATTGCTTTGATCGCATATTCCTGGTTCCCAAGATCTAAGGGAATTGCCGAATTTGTAAGCACATTACTAGGAACGATGCTTCTGCTTCTGTTTGGAGAGATTACTCCTAAATTTCTTGCTGCGTCCAATCCTGAAGGCTTCGCCGTTAGAGTAGCAACTGGAATAAGCTGGCTAAAAACTATTATGACTCCATTTTCCAGTGCCCTGGTTAATTTCGTCCAACTTTTCTCTCGGTTTCTGCCTGAGGCCGACGAGAACTCAGTAGATTTAGCAGAAGCTAGAGTCATGGCTGCCTTGGAATACGGGAGGGCTTCGGGCGCTATAGGTATCGCTGAAACGGAAATCATTACAAATGTGATTGAAACCAGGGAACTTGAAGCTTCTGAAGTAATGGTTCCGCGGCCCAAGATGGTGGCAATTGAAGAAGACAGAAGCGCCTTGGAGGCTCTGATGCTCATGCTCGAGCATGGATTTTCCCGTATCCCGGTTTATCATGAATCAAAGGATAATATAACTGGGATAGTGAATATAAAGGATTTAACCACATTTATTGGTGAACATTCGTACGATTGGGAAGACATCCTTTCAGGTATCCCTATAAAGGATTTTGCAGTGCCTCCGTATTTCGTTCCTGAGAGTAAGAAAGTGTCAGATTTGTTATATGAAATGAAGGAATCTGGCGTGCCTATGGCAATTGTTGTTGATGAATTCGATGGTGTATCGGGCCTGATCACTCTAGAGGACCTCATAGAGGAGTTCGTTGGTGAAATAGAGGACGAATATGACATTGGAGACAAGGATTTTGTGCAGTTACACGAGAGGGCCTGGTGTGTGCCTGGAAGTATGAGTCTTACCGATTTTGAGGACCTTACTGGGATTGAAATTGAGAGCGAAGATTGTGATTCTATTGCTGGCCTTGTAATGATGTGTTTAGATAGAGTCCCGGTTCCAGGCGACGCTTTTTGTCTTTTAAAACCGAAGGTGTGTTTTACTGTGAAGGAAGTTAGCGGACCTAGAATCACAAAGGTAATTGTGGAATTGGCTGAAGGGGAAGATTAGTTACAATGAGTGCAGATTTAATTTCTAACATTATAAGAGGGATTCTCCTTGTGTTCTCCCTTGTTGTCAGAGCGTTTTTCGCAGGTTCCGAGACCGCTTTTTTGGCCATGGATAAATGGGCTGTCGATAGTTTGGCGAACGAAGGAGATGAACGAGCTCTTTTACTGAAGAAAATGAAGGAGAACTCGAAAAACACAGTCTCTGCGCTCTTAGTTGGTACAAATATTTGCACAATATTGTTTTCTGTGCTTGCAGTTTCTTTATCTTACGCTATCGGCCTTGAAGGTCCTGCTTATCTAGGTCTGGTTTCCTTGCTGACTACTGCAGTCGTGTTTGTGTTTTCAGATCTTATGCCGAAAACTTTTGCTGCGAAGGCGCCCACGCATGTAGCACTTTCGGTTGCAGTTCCGTTGGATGTTTCATTGAGGATTTTAAGCCCTGCAGCATATTTGATAGGGGCAGTGCCATCACTTTTGACGTCTCTTTTCTCCAGGAAACGCGGCAAAGTCCCTGATAAACCGCAAGAAGAAGTGTTGACTGTACTTGATATGGCTGAAGAAAATGGTTATGTGAAGCCTGAGGATAAAGATGTTATCGACAGCATTTTCGATATCAAGGATAAGAAAGTTAAAGATATAATGACTCCTTTTGAAAATGTGGTTGCTTTTGAACCATCTACTACGATACTTACGGCGATAGAGTCGTTTAAAGAGCATGGCTATAGTAGGGTACCTGTGGTTTGTCCTGATACTGGCGAGGTAATGGGGGTGCTTTACATTAAGGATGCAGTGGGAGAAGTTGTAAGGCATCCTGAAAATGGTTCCCTTCCCATTACTTCAATAATGCGTGAACCCTATATAGTTAACGCTAGCGACAGTATTTTGAAAGTGCTTTCCAGGCTCAAAAAAGACAAAGTTCACATGGCCATAGTTATGCAAGGCAGCTCACCTGTGGGCATAGTTACGATGCAAGATTTGATCGAAGAACTAATAGGAGATATATCTGAAGAAGTGCGTTCTCACAATGTTATATTGTTGCAATATTCTGGGAGGCTTCAATGAAGGTAGGAATAACGGGTAATCCTCAAGTAGGCAAAACAACTCTTTTTAGGCTGCTTACAGGTTCTAGTCCTGGGTCTAGCTTAAGTAGGGTTGGGGTCATGGAGGTTCCTGATGAGCGATTACCCCAGTTATCTAGGATATTTGAAAGGCCTAAGTCGACGTACGCCAGGATAGACCTGGTGGATATAATGCACCACAGAGGGCAGGACCTTCTAAATGAGGTCCGCAACTTGGATGCGGTTGTGATTGTTGTAGGCGCTTTTTTAGGTGAAGAGGAGGTTAAAGAGTCTCTAGATTTTGTGGATTCCCTTGTAACCGATTTCTATGTAGCAGATTTGGTGTCTGTAGAAAATAGACTGGAGAAACTGCAGAGCAAGAAGACGAAACCTGTAAATCAAATGGAGATTCCTTTCCTTATGAAGTGCAAAAGAGCCCTAGATGAAGATTTGTTGCTCAAAGAAGTAGAATTTGCCCCCCATGAGATAGATTTCTTGTCGAGTTTTTCTTTTTACACACTAAAGCCCATAATATTAGCTGTAAACCTGTCTGAAGAACAACTTCTGTCTGGAACCTATCCAGGCATGAAAGATGTACGTGAATTAGCAGATGCCCAAGGGTATGAGGTAGTTAGATTCTCAGGTGTTCTTGAGGAAGAGATAAGCGCCTTGTCTCCAGAAGACGGTTCTTTATTCCTACAAGAATTTGGCCTTGAGGAATCGGGTATTGCAAGACTTGCTAAGGTGACATATAGCGCCCTGGGCCTTATAACGTTCTTTACTGTAAGCGCAGATGAGGTTAGAGCTTGGAGCATACCGAAGGGCACTACTGTAAAAGAAGCAGCAGGCAAGATTCATACCGATTTGGAACGCGGTTTCATCCGTGCCGATGTAGTCTCATACCAGGACCTTATTTCGGCAGGATCTTTGAAAGCTTCAAAAGAAAAAGGCCTTCTTCGAGTAGAAGGCAAGGAATATATAGTGCAAGATGGGGACGTGATAAACGTTAGGTTTAACGTGTAACCTTTTATCAAATTCCCCCGCAAAGCCCGCAGCTTGCACATGACGGATTTGAGTCTAGATATACTCTTCTGTCGTTTAGAAGCTGATGGCAATTGGCGTTCTTTATTAGCCTAACAGGTATGAGTACTCCGGCTATAATAGTGACTGACCCAATCAGAATCGACACTGCATATGCGCTCCATGGTAACGTCATTCCTTGTTCGAGGAATGTGGTGAGGTATCTTCCTCCAAATACTCCCAAAATAATACCTGGTATTCCCATGTAAGCCGCCTCCACAAACATCATTCGTGCTAGGTCGGAAGTGGTGCCACCCAAAACGCGCATTATTCCCAAAGGACGTTTACGGTCGAGGAAAGCTACTATCAGAACGCAGGTGATAGCTACAGCGGTTGCCATAAGCACTAGTATAGATACTACGTGCATTATCGAAAACGCGCCTTTGGCAGCTTTCTCCAAGGAAGTTTGTCCCGAAAACGGACTAACTATTATACTAGCTCCATATCGCTTATTTTCAATCTCTGCAAGCACTGTACCTTTGCTGGTTGAAAAACCTTCGTCTACTTCCAGTATTACGCCAGGCAAAAAGCCGGGGATGTTCTCTATTGTAGATGGGTTCACTGAAGCCCAACCGTAAAGGGGGGAATGTTCCTCGCTTTGGCTGCTGTTAACGTTTACATGTTGCCATTGCAATTCTACTAAAGGACCATATTCATTCATATGCCATGCGATTATTTGCGGGTTGGATTCGCCCTTCGTTTGAGATGGCGATATAGGGAAGAAGAGCTCAATAGTATCATCGGGCAAATCTACACCGTCTCCAAGCAGGTACAGAGGTCCTACAGTGCTTTCCACTTTTAAGCAAGGCACTTGCGTCACATTTATTTTATGGGAAAGTTGGCGATAGTCGCCTTCCAGAAACGAGTTCAGGGCTCCTTCGCTGCTAAACACCATCAAACCGTCAAAGGGCAAAGCCCCCTGTTCGACTCGGGCAGTTATAGATTCTACGTTTCTGGCGATGACGGTTGTTACAAGAAAAGAGACAGCGACGCTTATGGTAACGGCGATTAAAACGATGACTGCAAAAAAAGGAGTGTAGCGAATTCTTCGGCGAGCTATCAGACTGTACAAAGGGAACAAGTTCGCCTTTTCAGCTTTTATTTCCATAGCGCCCGCCGGTAATTGGGCTGCGTCTTGCGCTTTAGATGAGCCTGCCATATTTGTCTCTCCTTTCCTCTATTTCGCCGTCTCTCAGTTTTACAGCAATATCTGCGTACTCCAAAAAAGATGGTTCGTGGGTAGCGACGATAAAAGTTTGGTCTTCTTCTTTATTAAACTTAGAAAAGAGTTCCATTATTTCCCTAGAGCGAGCTGAATCAAGGTTTCCAGTAGGCTCGTCTGCCAATATTACACTGGGTTTGGTAGCCAGAGCTCTGCAAATGGCAACCCGTTGTTGCTCACCTCCGCTCAATTCAGATGGATAGTGATTTTGTCTGTCTTCAATGCCTACTGCTTCTAGCAGAAATGAAACTCTCTCTGATACCTCTTTATCGGTATACCCCGCTAACCGCATAGGGAAACCTATATTCTCTACAGCGGTAAGCTCGGGCAAAAGGTTGAAGAACTGAAACACCATGCCTATTTCGGTCCTTCGCATTATGGCCAAGTCATCCTCTGAAAGGCGAGAAAATTTTCTGCCCTTTAGAATCACTTCACCATGGCTAGGTCTGTCTATACCCCCGAGAATATTCAAAAGGGTGCTTTTACCCGACCCTGATGGTCCCATAAGTACAACAAACTGACCTTTTTCAACTTCCAGGTCCACATCTCTTAACGCGAACAAACCATCACCAACAGCATAAAACTTTGATATTTCATGGCAACTGATAACGGGACCGACCCATTCACTCACGCCTTAGCACCTCCGAACATGGTAATTTAGAAGCCCAATATGCGACTGCAAAGCCAATACCTAATGAAAGGGCTAGAGAAAGCCCAGTGATTATGCCAAAGTCAGTTAATACTTGGATAAACCAGCTCTTAATGGGTATATCCGAACCCAGAAGCGACACAAGATATATCAAATCGCCAAAGATAGCCCCTGAGCAAGTACCCACGATAGAGATGTACCCGCACATAGTGAGTACATACTGTCTGATATCCTTGGAGGTGGCTCCTACAACTCGAAACAACCCTATCTTGCGTCTTTGTTGTACCGTAATGATGTATATATTTCCCGCAACTACAATAGAGGAAAATACAATTAGAAGTACGGAAAACAGCTTGTGTAGGTCAGGAGGCATTACTACATGGCCTTTTGAGCTTACAGTGTAAATAACTTCAGGTATCGTATACACCCCGTAATCGCTGCCGAGTGCATTTCTGATAAGGGAAGTAGTCTTTTTGACTTCAGCTACAGTGTCTACTGTTACCGTTATCTGGTACGACGGAAACATTGTGCCAAATTCAACAAGGTAATGATCATCAACGTTAGAATCTATCTCTCGCATTATGTTTTCAAAAAGGTCCATGGGGATGAGAACTTCGGGTCTATTCCAGAATATCGGTATCGTAGGTGGTTCAGGAGACTCTATCTGGTTCCAGGTTTCATAGTCTATTTCCTCGCCTGTTTGAATCTTGTAACCGCCTTGAACTGATAGAGAATATTGAGCTACGTTCTTCCAGTTGATGCCCATGTTCAAAGCACCAATGCCACTGGCCGAAATGAATTCTGCTAATGTAGGTTCAGGGAGTACTATCTGGAACGTGTCGCCAATTCTAAGGTATGGAAAGTTGTCAGCGGCCAATGGGACTAAGGCTTCTTTATGCTGCGTAGCAGTTTCGGAGAAGTGGGTACCGTCTGTTATGTATGCGTCCAACGGGAACTCAGGACCTTGTTCAAATCCTCTAAGTACAGCTGGAAACTGACCTTCCTTTGTAACGATTAAGCACGGTAAGGATCTGTAAACGTGGACATTTTTCACATTTGGGATATCCTGTATAGAATCGAGGATCTCTTGAGGAATCATTGCTCGCCACCCGAGGCAAGTTTTTTCAGTGAGATAACCTGTGGATTCAATATCAGGAAAATATTGGTCAATGTGGGATTGCCAATCGCTCCCTCGCCAGGCGTGCCACACTAGCGTAGAAGCATCTGATGATGATAAAGGGCTGTTGGCTGGAAATATGATTATATCCCCTTGAGAAATTGTACGTTCTGGTCGCGCCATTTCTGCTCCGTAACCCTCTGGGAGGATTCGAAGGAAAATGATGATTATAGTTGCTATGGCAGTAACTACGACGGCTATCCGTGTTCTAGTGGGATCTCGCCGAATTTCTGTTATAGCAAGTCTTGAGAAATCCAAATATTATCACCTGCCTGGTTTATGTGAAAAGGTGCGTGGTCATATCCAACGTGTTTTCCTATTTTACCATATAGGTCCTCTATATGTGAACATCTGCCAGCATTTTTCCATATAAATATAACAAGCAGGCCAGGTTATCGCTAATAGATGTGTTGATTTTGCAGGATTGCATCGAAGCGATGTTGAATGATATATAGAGACGAATCAGACTTTTGAGTGATTGGTGGTACTTGCTAATGCATATCGCTTCTTTATCGAGTTCAAGCACTTGTGGAAACGCGTATGTTGTATGGGAAAATTCCAAGAGGCCGCTGCTTATAGATTGTGGTTTGTCAATTACCAGGATTGTAAGTGGGCTGAAAGATCTGGGAATGGTTCCTCAAGATTTGGCAGGAATATTTATAACCCACGAGCATTCAGACCACGTGAGGGCCATGTGCTTAAAGACGCCTTTTCCTCAGAAGTTTCGAATTCCAGTATATGCTTCTCAAGGGTTTTGGGACTGGTACTACACTTTTCAAAGAAGCCATATCGATGATGAATTAGTTTATTGTGTTAAGGATGGACAGGATACACGTATTGCCGGCTACACGGTGCAAAGTTTTCTAAAACCCCACGATGCCAGAGAGCCTATGGGATTTAAAGTGAACGGATCCTCTGCAAGCGCTGCGTTTGTCATGGACTTAGGTTATGTGCCGCCTAAGATTGAGAATTTGCTTATGGGAACCGAATACCTTGTTTTTGAGGCGAACCATGATGTGACCATGGAACTCAATTCTGGCAGGCCCAAGTTTCTTTTGGATAGGATAATGGGAACCTATGGCCACCTTTCCAATGAAGAAGCTGGTAAGTCTTTACAGAGGATGGTTACTGAAACCACTAAGCGGATCATACTGGCTCACTTGAGCGTAGACTGCAATTCTCCAGATAAGGCAATTGCGGTTGTGACTGAAAAAATCGAGGAAAGCGGGTTTGCGCCGGAAGTAACTGTTGCCCCTCCTGGAGCCTTGAGACAGTATGGGGCAAAGTAAGCGCCTCTTATACCGGCACCACAACTTCTACATTGGTTTCTGCTACGTTTACTGATCGTCCGTCATCAAGCCTAACCTTTATAGTTTCCATAATTTCTCCAGATTCTACAGGCGTTTTTTGTGTGATGTGATCTTCTACAATGCCCCAGAGGCCGAAATAAGGTTCTCGAAGACATCGAACCAGGTCTCCTGGCGCAATGCGTTGGCGTCTTGTCAATAAACGGTGGGTACTTTCTTCCCCAGGGTCAACTGGATGAACATTCATATGCACGCCATTGCGCGAGCTATAATCGATGAAAGCCCATGGCCGCTTTATTTGTAAATCAAACTTTGTTACGCCATCTACAGAGGTGAGGAGGCCATTACCTTCGTTTAGAATCTCCCACACCATGCTACTCATAGGCATAAATCCAGCGCCTTCAGTCATCATCAAAGCAAAATCTAGGCCCTCAATTTCTGTATTTTGCAAATCAATTTCTTGTCCTAGAAACGAAATGATGTCTCTTTGATTAAAGCCGCCAGCGATAATTCCCCGAGCGCCTAAGTCGAATGCACGCTTTATTGCACCGAAGGTAGCGCCTGCTCCAGCTGCCAAAATCTTGCCTGCGACGTCGTTTCCTACGCCAGCTTCATCCAAAACGTCGTAGGGGTTCTGCGCTAGCACGCATAGGTTTCCAAAACACTCGGTGCCAACGCCACAGACCCCTTCAAAGGTGCTCCCCAATCCTTCAATTATCGCTCCAGTGTGCTCAATTGTTTGTATAACTCTACCTGGTATCTGAGCCCGTACCTTTAAGGTTTTCATAGGGCGTACAATGCTGATTGTGCCCGCGTACGGGCATATTCTCGTCACAATGCCACTTATGGGGGCATATACGATGTCGAGTTTGCCCTTGGTAGGTGACCCAGCTATTATTTCTCCTTCTGTAACATAGTCACCCTCTTTTACTCTTGCGACCGCTCGTAATGAGCGGGGATTTATATTCAGAATGGAACTGACGTTAACAATTGCCATAGGCTGCATGGACTTAGGGTCTTCTAGCATGACTATTTTCCCGCTAAGCTTAGATACGTATTGAACTATGCCGTCGCACGGTGAGAGTACTTCTATTGTTTCCCCTGCCATGCTATTGGGAAACGCCGCCAGTACCTCGCCTTTATGCACATAGTCTCCAGGTTGCTTAAGCACCACTTTTTGTACCATATCAGGGGGAATAGGTTGCTGCAATTCTGCATTGAGATCTACGACTCGAGGGCTCTCCCTTAGGAAGTCAGTTTTTGCCACAACAGCAGATGGACCGACAATATCGCCTGGTCGGACCAAGACCTCCCCAGGTGATGGGAGGGTTCGTTCTTTTCTTACAACAGAATTCTTCCTTATTACTATATTTGAAAATAATGCCATCATAATCACCCTTTGCAGCAAGCAAATTCAACATGTTTGCGAAGCATCTACCAAGGACTTTTGAGGATATGCACCTATTGCCTCATACCAAGCCTTAAGAGTTGCAATTCGTTCCTCGTCCTTTTTAGGCAAGGTGATAGGCCTACCTCTACCGTCTAGAACTAACCCTATCTCGCTCCTGGGTAGGGTAATGTGGGTGGTGTTACCTTTACCTGCGCCAACATCGAAATCTCTTCTTGGAGCCACTTCAATTACCACAGTTGAATTAGCGGGAACAGGCACTACCCCGATTTGTCCTGCTATTATGTTGTATTCTTTGCCATCAATTACCACTTTGGCAATTGTGGAGCCAGCTTTCAGCTTCGGTCCCACAGGTGATATGCACGTAGCCAAAAGATGCAGAGGTGGACTATGCGCGAAACTATTTGGATCTATGATTCCAGTAGAAACTAAGCCGGCGTATGGCAACAGTTCGCCTGTATCTACGTACACATTTGTAATTCCTTGGAGCTCTAAACCATCGATGATCATAGATAATGCCTGTGTACTACGGGGCGACTTGGTGAAAGATCCACCAAACGCTATTACAGCACCTATTTTCATCATATCCACTAGAGTGCCCCCAGTACCATATTGTGTGAAAATGTCACCAATATCCCTTTGGATCTTTACTCCTTTAAGGCCGGTTGCTACTTCTTGATGGTCTTTGTAAGCTAGCCTAATGGTTTCCTTGGCGAAAGCATGCTCTATCATAAGTTCTTCTACTGTCTGCGGAAGAGTGCTAGGCCGCAAGGTTTTATTCAATATCCAGTTACGGACTAGCGTGTCGACTTTAGCCTTAGGCATAGGTACCCAGCGCTCAACTAGGTCTGGATCGATTTTCTTGAGAGTTGTGCCTACGCTGTAAGACATGCCAAGGTTCGCCGAGACGCTGCGAAAGAACTGACCGTTGATTATGGAAAAGATATCTGTAGTTGCTCCACCAAGATCTACTGCTAAGATATCATGCTGGTACATATGTGCCAGGTGAACTAGAGTGTCTCCAATACTCACAGGAGTTGGTCTGATCCTGCCCCCCACCCAGGAATCTAACGCTGCGAATCCGGGCACGCTGGACATGGTATGTCTGAGGAAAAGGTCTTGGATTATTTCGCGGGCGTGTTCTAAAGATTCCTTTTCAACGGTGGGTCTTATGTTATCGATGCAGACAAGCTCCATTGAATCGCCTATTATTTCTCTTAAATATGGTCGCGCTTCCTTATTGCCAGCGTATACCAAAGGGATTTTGTGACTGTTTGTAGGCGCGAATTCCTGAGCAGCCAAGCACAGAAACTCGACCAGGTACAAGACATCTTGTACGTTACCTCCATCAGTACCGCCTGTAACAAATATCATGTCATAGGGAGTATTCTTTATTCGCTCAATATTGTCGAATGCGAGGTTGGCTTCGTTAAATGAAACTACTCCTGTTACAATGGCTCCTGCTCCCAAAGCTGCTCGTTGTGCCGATTCTGCAGTGATTTGTTCGCTAAGCCCTGCCGCCAATACCTTGAGTCCTCCACCGGCGCTTGACGTTGCCGCAAAATAGTCTACACCTGAATTACCATTTGAGGGTAAGATGAGGCCGTCTGGAGAAATAAGATTTAATCCTGTCCAACGTTGAAGTTTCTCTATGGCGTTTTGCAGTCCTACCATTACGTCGCGATTAGGTTCGTCTAATGTGGTAGGATGAGCAGAAGATTCAAGAACGCGGATGCTTTCTCTTTCTACCTCAAGAAGAGACACGTTGGTAAAAATACTACCTATATCTGCAAAAAGTATTCGTTCAGGCATTGCGTGCCTCCCAAATTGCATCATTAAATGTATAATTTCTCGGAAGGATCAAGTTATCAATACACCAGATCATCAATGGTCATTTTACATCTTAACACAAGTTCTTTCTGTATGCTAAAGGTTTTCGATATCCCCCAAAACACAATGGTTTTACTTGATTGACATTAACGCCTGCGTACCCTAGAATTGGATTGACTCAGTTTAAATCTGGTCCTCGTTATTTTTTTATAGAAAGGGGGCTGAGAGCAAGATGCAGGGGCTGGGCCGTCATGTTCTGGCTGAGGTTTACGGATGCGGTTTTGACATCCTAAATGACCTCGAAGGGATCCGAGAGATCTTGGTCAGTGCGGCTCTCTCCGCCGGAGCGGAAGTGATAGAAACGACCTTCCACCGGTTTTCACCCCAAGGGATCAGCGGCGTTGTAGTCATATCCGAATCACATCTCGCGATTCATACGTGGCCTGAGTATGGCTACGCTGCAGTGGATGTGTTTACGTGCGGCGAAAGAGTGGATCCTTGGGTGGCAGTAGAGGCCATAGTCAAGCAGTTCGGAGCTACGTCGGTAACGGCAACAGAAATTAGGCGAGGAGTTTTTTCAAAATCTGTAGAGGTAGCAAGTTAAACAAAATAACAGGAAAGGTGAGGGACTATTGTAAGTTCAGACGATGACGACACACTAAAAGATTAGGCCCTGCATAAGAAAAACGGAAATGCAGGGTTTAATCTTTTTAGACCTATCCTCCTGTAGTTTTGCAGATGTTTCTATATAATTGAACGTGGATCTTCAGGGTAGTTATCCAATATAGCAAAAGGAGAGAAGAACAGGTGGACGAGAGAACTCTTGTACTGGCTAAGCCTGATGCGGTGGCACGAGGATTAGTTGGAGAAGTAATTATGAGACTTGAGAAGAGAGGTTTGCGGCTTTGTGCTATGAAGATGATTTGGGTAGATGAAGCCCTTGCAAAGAAGCATTATTCAGCCCATGAGGGAAAGCCATTTTTTGACGGGTTGATAGAATACATTACCGCGCTTCCGTTAGTAGCAATGGTATGGGAAGGACCGTCTGCAATTAGGGTAGTTAGAGAGACAATGGGCGCTACGAACCCTCAAGATGCTCGACCAGGCACAATTCGTGGCGATATGGGATTAGATATTTCCAATAATCTGGTACATGGATCAGATTCCAAAGAGTCTGCGGAGAAGGAGATCGCCTTGTTTTTTGAAGCGGACGAGATATATAGTTGGGCAAGGCCCCACGAAAAATACATCTCTGGATAATAGATTCGTCGTATAGTACTTTTCTGTAATGCAGGTGGTCGGGGGCCTAAGCGGTAAAGGAGGATTTTAATGTTGTACGTAGGTACGGCTGGATTTAGCTATTCCGATTGGCGAGAAGTCTTCTATCCAGAGTCAGTCAAACCCCAGGATTATTTGAGATTTTACTCGGAGCATTTTCCTTGCGTCGAGCTGAATTTTACATACTATAGGCAGCCTTCACCCGAAAACATGAGGAGCATGACTTTTAAAGTTCCTGATGATTTTAGGTTTACCGTAAAAGCCCATAAGACTATGACCCATGAAATCGGTTCGCAGAAAGAGTTAGAGCACGAGTTTGAAACCTTCAAACAGGGTGTTTGGCCCATGTATGAGTCAGGCAAACTAGGATGCATACTGTTTCAATTCCCTTGGTCTTTCAAACCCTCAAATTCCAATCTAGAATATGTTCTATCCTTGAAAAAAAGAGTTCCTTACGCTCAAGCTGTGGTGGAGTTTCGGAACGCTCTTTGGGCAAATGATCAAATCTATCACTCGCTCGAGCGAGAAGGAATTGGTTTTTGTTGTGTAGACGAGCCTGATTTGAAAGGTCTTTTCCCTAGGGTTTCTGTGGTAACTTCAGAGATTGGATATTTGCGGTTTCACGGAAGAAACAAAGAGAAATGGTTCAACCACAAAGAGGCTTGGGAGAGATACGATTACCTTTACACTGACGACGAATTACAATCTTGGGTACCTGATATCGAAAAAATGGCCCAAACTAGTAAGGATATGTATGTAATTTTCAACAACTGCCACAGAGGTCAGGCCGGATTAAATGCTAAGCGTATGCAAGAGCTGCTTATGCTGCCCTTTGAATAATATCTAGAATTCACAATAATGTTGCTGCAATCCCAGCGTAAGCGAGCATGACGATACCTACTGCAAGCAAGATGGGCCAGTAAAGCTTATATAGTTGCGAAAAGTCAATTTTGTAGTACTCGCATGTGAGCACCTGACACAAATGGAGGGGAGACGCAAAGTAGGCTAGGAAACCAGCCGCGTAAATAATACAAGCGAGGTATAAGACTGCGCTACTGTGGGCTTCAGCAGGTATTAGAATAGGGACCAATACTCCCAGGGTGGTTGTGAGAGATGCGCTCACGTATCCGAAAAGAAGGGGCAGAACTACAGCCAATATAGGTGGCGATATTCCTAGAGAATTGGCGTGTTCTACCAAAGTTGGAAACACTGGGGACATTGTAACGAATTCTTTGAAAGCCATTATCCATAACATTGCAACTGCTTGGCTTAAATTTGCGCCCCTAAGAATGGTCGTCAAGGATGGAATGTCTACTTTTTCAAAGTGTGCCATGACAATGCCTAGAACCAATCCTGTTAGCATTGCCGCCCATAGAGGCAAATCCAAAAACAGGCTCAAGCCGAGAGCCACAAGTAAAGGTGATCCGTATTTGAGGAAAACCAAAAAACTTTCTCCGCGTAAAGTTCCCGGTTGTTCTGATGATATTTGGTTCCCAAGACTGCTTTCTTTTCGAAGAAGAAACATGTACCCTGTTAGCCATAGGACTATGCCAAAAGGCCATAATCTGGACAGCAACGTGTTAACCTGTACGCCTATCATATTTGCCAATAGAATTAAGTTAGGTGAGAAAGGGAAGATGAAGAACATACCGTGACGGAACACAAGATTTACTGCCGCCTTTTTATCAGGTGTAAGGTGTAATTCTTCTCCCAATTTATCTACTAAAGGTGCGGATACTGCAGCCCCTCCCAGCACAGGCATGGATCCAATTAACGCAGGGACTACCATGATTGACGCTTTTAAGTTTCCAAGAAACCCATGCAGCCCTTGTACCATCTTATCCAGGTATCCAGTTTCATTCATGATCGTCGAGAACAGACCGATAGCGATCACAGATAATACCAAGTTTATAGTGGAAGGGCTGATGAATGCGTTCCAGATAGTTGTTACAGACTGGGTAAACGATAGACCCGAACTAAGAGCCATCACCAAAGTAGATAAGAACATGACCTTGCTCAAAGCCACTTTCTTTATGGAAAGAACGATTATCAGTGCGATAGCTGCGACCACGCCTACAACGGGCAAAAAGCACCACTCCGATCATGTTTGATTGTTCCAAGAGCAAAGTACTACGAATCTATACTACCGCAAACGTATCACACATGAAACTGGAAATGTTTGGATAACCCGTTCCCTCAATTCCGGCTCTTTTCTGCAGCGAAATGTTATAGTATTTAAGTGCAGACCTAACGTTTGGATAAATTGGAAGCGCAGGAGGGGTCACGAATTTGACGTTATATACTAGGATTCCCGTCCCCGATTACGTAGCATTTGACATTGAGACTACAGGCCTTGTTCCTGAGGAGGACCATATTATAGAAGTTGGTCTGGTTAGGTTCAAAAACGGAGAGCCGGTGGAAAGATGGACATCTCTCGTCAAGCCCGAAGGCAAAGTTGGTCTTAAGACCTTACGTTTGACGGGCATACCTCTGGAGGAATTAGAAGCAAGTGTAGGGATTTTTGATATATGCAGGGAAATAGAAGAGTTTCGAGGGGATTTACCCTTGGTGGGGCATAATCCCGAGTTTGATGTGGCTTTTTTGGCTAAAGTCATACCTAATTTCCCAGGAGTTGCAGTTTACGACACTCTAGAACTTGCTCGAATTGTATATCCTGGATTTGCAACCTATAGGCTGTCTGACTTGACTCAAAATTTAAATATTGTTCTAGATGACGCCCATAGAGCGTGTGATGACGCTGAGGCCTCTGGCATTCTTTTTCGTCATATCCAGGAAAGAATTGTGTCTATGCCTGCTCATCTGCGAGATAAGATTGTAGGTATTATGGGAGACAGTTGGGCTGCTGGCCATTTGTTCAAGCATGATTCCAATGCCGAATGCTATCAGCCGTCTTTATTCCCCAGTGAATACGTAACCCCATTTGAACTAGGTGGGTCAGGCGAAGTGCCAGATATGGATTTGCTTTCGTCTGAGGCAGAGGGTAATTGGTTCCAAGAGATACTAGGTCAGAACTCAAAACTTATATATTTAGATACCCACATTGATTGTGACATTATAGAAGAAGTAGTGAAAGGCTGTGTGGAGGTTTCTGAGAATGGACCCAGGATTATCGTAGCTGGAGAATTTCGTAATTGTCCCGATATAGAACAGGGAGAGTGCCATTTATATCATCCAAGGGAATATTTGTGCGTACTTAGATCTACAAAAAGTTACGAGCTAGCAAGACACGGGTTTTTAGCTGACTTAGATATCGATCTTAGGCGGTTTCTATCATCTGTTGCGGTGTGGGAAACGTTAACCGAAGATGGATACTTTGGCGAGATTCAGGTTGTGGGTAGGTCCCGTGAATTACAAAGGGAGCTCAGTTGTACTGAAATTCCAGACTGTTTAGATTACTGTCCTTTAAAAGAGGATTGCTACTATCTTAGAGCAGTTAGAACTAGCGAATCTTGCAGCACGATCCTGACCCCATTGAATGTGTGTTTCGATCCACCTGTGCATGCAGATATCGCCGTTATTTTTGGAATCGATGATGTTTTGAACGCATGGGAGGCTAGGCAGCCCAGACTGGATTTGGGTAAGTTGGCCAACGCGCTTAATGAAGCAGGATACTCAGACTGTGCGCAGCAGGCTGAAAACATCTCAAAGGAATGCTTGAATGTTTCTGGTGGTAGAGCAGACAGCATAATGCCACAAGAGTTCTTAGACTCCCTAAACTGTTTGCAGCAGGATCTTGGCAAAATCGTAGACGAATTGCGCAGTTCTCTTAGAGTTGAAACTGAATCTTTTATCGAAGTTCCAATGGACCCGCCCATTATGTCAAGCGTGCTCCATTCCCTTGAACATTGGCGTGACGAAATTATAAAAATTTCGTCAGACGATGTGCCTGGTCTAACGATTATATCTAAGGGATATAGTTTTGGGAACCAGGTTACCGCCGTGCTTTCCAAAAAAACGGTTTGGCCTGCGTCTTACCTCAAGGATCGTCTTTTTGAAGTGTATAGGAATGTGGTATTTGTTTCCCCTCAAATATCTTTTATCAATAGGTACCAAGGGCTCAGAAAGTTATATGGGATAGACGAAGACAGTTTGATACTTAAAATACCTGATAGGAGTCGGGTGGCTTCTTGTAACAACAGTCAAGTGCTTTTGGTTTGTGTGGACAGCGGCAGGTTTCTTTCCGGGCGCGATCACGTGGAATTTGTTGGCGGCTTTTTGGAGAAGCTAATGACCAATATTCCTGAAAATGTTCTGTGTCTTTGCCCTTCCTATAGTTTTGCAAGGGATCTTAACGACGCAGTAGCGCCGAAACTTGAAGATAGTTCCATAGCCGTTTTTGCGCAGGGCATAGATGGTGGGCCTCGAATACTTGAACATTTGATGGAGCCGGACACGCTTGTTCTATTGAGGTTTGGTGTTTCAATTGCAGACCCGGACAAGATCGGCCCGAGGATTCTGGCGATTCCACGGATTCCCTTTTCCCCGCCAAGTATAGTTTATGATCTCAGAAGGGAGGATCTTAATAGAATGGGTGTTGATGGTTTTTTGGAAGCCAGCGTACTCCCTGTAGCGTTATCCTTGAGGTCATATATAGAAACTATAGTGCGCTCAACGGGCAGGTTAGCGGTTATATTCCTAGACCCCAAGGTTTTGCCTGGGCAAAGAGGATGGGGGAAAGACTTTATGGGAACTTTCGACGACATGAGCAAAGTAGTATGTCTTCCAGACGAGGCTGTAGCAAGGGTCGCTCAATGGCTCAAGGCGTAATGAGTCCTCACGTCCAGTGAGAGCCTATAGGAATAGAACATCAGAGATCATTGTGGGATATAATATATTCGGAAAGAATAGTCTGTTATGAGAGAGGTTAATGCAAGTGTCCAAATTTCTGAGAGCCGGGATCTTAAGAGATAGGCTAAGCGATATCGTTGAAGCGTCGCGAATGCTGCAAGAGGCTCTAGACTCTGGCGAAGAAGGACCGCGTAGATGCAAGGAATTGGCAATGGATATAGAGTCTATGGCAAATGAGATCATTGATTTTATGTCTTATTGGAACTGTGAACCTCTTATTTACTTGGGTGAAGGTACAACCGATGAAGTAATAGGTTTTTTGGATAAGCTTATCTATGAGGCTGAGGCTGGGAAAGGTAAAGATTCAGAATCTTAGTTCGGTGTTGCGTGGAGGCGAGAGTATGCCTATTTTTGAATACGAGTGTCTAAAGTGTGGCGAAAAATTTGAACTGCTCCTTATGGGAAGCGATGTGCCTACGTGTCCTAAGTGTGGGTCACGAGACCTGAAGAAACTTATATCTGTTTTTAACTCCAACGTGAAGAAAGGTTTCGCAAAAGGAAGCGGAGCGTGCAGTACATGTTCAGGAGGTTCTTGTTCTACGTGTGGCATAGTTAAATAGTGCGAGAAACTGTGGCGTGTATCACCGAGCATACGGAATTTCACTGCGGTATAAAGCAGAGGGGCGTGTAGTAGTTGATCGAGGAATCGCCTCAGAGAAAAACTAAGATCTTTTTGGGCAAGATAGGGCAGACGATTAAATCAGGGGCAGAGACTCTGGTTCAGGAAACCCGAGAGCTTGGCATGCTTAGCAAGCTTAGACTGGATGTACTTGCGTTAGAAAATGAAAAGAGCCGAAAACTCGAGGAAATTGGAAAACTTGTATATGATATGTACCAAAAGGGACAAGATCTTCCTGAAGATCTACAGTATCTCTTTGAAGCCATAAATGAAATAGAGGCTAGTATTCGAGCCAAGAATCTTGAAATCGAGAAACTGCGGTCCCAGAATCAAGAAGCTGGTGGCAGCAATTTAAATGACCTACTGTGACCCTAGGAGGATGTGGATATCTTTGATTGTAAGCCTGAGCAGATTATAGTTTAATTGCCCGGGTTTTTGCGTTTTTGGCCCATATTTTCAGTTTTTATTGTTGCAAACGTAGATTCTCGAGTAGAAAGGAGTGCAGCAAAGTGTCTGCCAAGATCATGGATGGAAAGAAAATTGCCTCAGAAATACTGGATGAGGTGCGTGCTGAAGTAAAGGCCCTTTCAGAACGAGGGATCATACCAAAACTTTCTGTAATTTTGGTAGGAGATGATCCTGCATCAGTTATGTATGCTAGGTCCAAAGAAAGGGCGTGTAAGAAATCGGGTATCGACTACGAATTGATTACTTTCCCCAGTGATGCGAAAGAGGAATCAGTCTTACAGGAGTTGGAAAGGCTTTCGGTTGACCAGTCCTGTCACGGCATCATGGTGGAACTTCCCCTTCCTGAGCATATGAATAAAGACCGCATAATGATGGCAATCAATCCCCTAAAGGACGTAGATGGGATTAACCCGATAAACAGAGGGCAAATGTTCACCAAGAAAACAGGATTATTCCCAGTTACTCCCCAGAGCTGCATAGAGATAATGAAGAGATCAGGCATAACAATTGAAGGGAAGAATGTATGTTTGATTGGACGTGGGGATACAGTTGGGAAACCCCTAATCTTTTTGCTCTTAAACGAAAATGCAACAGTGACAGTATGCCACACACGGACCAGAGATCTATCGTTCCATACTAAGAGAGCCGATATCGTTGTGGCAGCTGCTGGCAAACCTGACCTGGTGACTGAAGATATGGTTAGCCCAGGAGTTGTAGTGGTTGATGCAGGTATTAACCAGGTTGACGGCAAAACAGTGGGAGATGTGGATTTTGAGGGTGTCTCCAAGAAGGCGGAGGCCATAACCCCTGTGCCTGGTGGCGTTGGGAGTTTGACCACGGCGTTACTACAGAAGAACTTGCTCAAGGCTATTGAGTTGCAGCAAAGTCAATAACTTGGTTTTAGAGAAAGGGGGATGTAGGTTGAAGGAATTATTTTCTATGAGCCTGGAAGAAGTTATCAATCTTTCTGCATCTTCAGAGCCTACTCCGGGTGGAGGCAGCGTTTCTGCCATTTGCGCAGCTTTTGCCGGGTCAATGGCAGCTATGGTATGTAACCTGACAATCGGCAAGAAGAAGTACAAGGAAGTCGAAGAAAGGGTTATGGATCTCAGGGACGAGACTATGCATCTCATTTCTGAGTTTAAGAACCTAGTTTACGAGGACATGGCAGAATTTGAGAAACTTATGGATACATATAAGCTGCCCAAGTCTACCCCGGAAGAAAAAGAAAAGCGCGATGCAGCTTTGGAAGAAGCTCTGAAAGGCGCAACAGAAACGCCGCTAAAAGTTGCTCGAGGATGCTTGAGGCTCCTCAGGATTGTAGATGAACTTGCTCCAATAGGGAATAAGATGGCTATAAGCGACGCAGGTGTAGCCGCCTATCTGGCTGAAGGGAGTCTCAGGGCAGTACTTTTGAACGTTGATATTAATATACCTAGCATAAGAGATAAAGAGTACGTGAGAAATGTGATGAAGGAGAAGGAACAACTTATTGCAGAAGCCCAGGAACTCAAGGAGAGATCCTTAGGTGTTGTAATGGAGCGAATGGGTTGATTAATGAGGCTGCGTGGCCTCTCGTACCAGTTTTATCATTGAATGAATATAGGGGGAAGACGTTGAGCGTGGGTAGGGACATAGTGGTTTTGGGTAGCTTGAACGTCGATTTTGTCGTAAGAGTTTCGGAAAGACCCGGTATGGGTCAAACGGTGTTTGGGAAAGAGTTTTCGATATTTCCAGGCGGAAAAGGCGCTAATCAGGCTGTGGCAGTTGGCAGGTTAGGCGGGAACGTATGCATGGCTGGAAGGATCGGCGATGACGTTTTTTCTAGCATATTGCTGGAAAGCCTTACAAATGCAAACGTAGGAACTGATAATGTGCTAATAACCGAAAACATCTTTACAGGTTCTGCGTTCATTACCGTAGATGATTCAGGCGAAAACTCAATTATTGTGATTCCTGGTGCAAATAGCCAATATTCTAAGGAAGATGTAGATGATTTAGCTACCTGTTTAAAAGACGCAAAAACCCTCATGCTGCAGTTGGAGATTCCCGTAGAATCAGTGGAGTATGCTGCCCAAGTGGCAAAATCCTTTGGCGTCACAGTCATGTTGGATCCTGCTCCTGCAATGTCTTTACCTCCCGAGTTATACAGGTTAATCGATGTGATTACCCCTAACGAGCACGAAGCCTCATTGCTTACTGGTATACAAGTGCAAGATCTGAGTAGCGCAGAAAGTGCTGGTATGCGTCTATTAGAACAGGGTGTGCACAGTGCGGTCGTGAAGCTTGGGGCCCAAGGAGCATTTTACTGTTCGTCTACGGGGGATCGGGGCTATGTAAAAGGGCATCGCGTTAATGTTGTAGATACTACTGCAGCAGGAGACGCCTTTTCAGGTGCCCTAGCTTTGGCTCTTTGTGAGGGAAAAAGCATTGGAGAGGCGTGTGAGTTTGCGAACGCGGCTGCGGCTTTGTCTGTGACCCGCAAAGGCGCACAAACTTCCATGCCCAACTATGACGAGGTCGCTCGTTTTTTTCAATCTCTGGTATGACAAGGCTGAAAGTGAGGGGATCTTTAGGAGGTGAGTTGAAGCAGTTTGATCAGTGCATCTCAAGTGGGTTTTTGGGGATGGGATTGGGTGGGGAGGTGATTCTGAATGAAGTGGATTATAGATACGGACCCAGGTATTGATGATGCTTCTGCCATTATTACTGCAGTCAATTCTGGAGCATTAGACATTTTGGGAATTACTTGCGTGCACGGCAATGTGGGTCTTGAGTATACTACTAGGAATGCGCTCAAGCTAATTGAGCTGATGGATGTTGGCATCCCTGTTTACGGAGGTGCTTCGAGACCTATTTTGCAAAAACCAGAGCATGCTTCTTACGTTCATGGAACTGATGGTTTCGGAAATACCTTTCTGTCTGAACCTAACATCAAACTTGAACCTATTCATGCTGTAGACTTCATAATTGAAGCCGCATATGCTGATGACAAACTAGGTCTGCTTACGTTAGGCCCTCTCACCAATGTGGCTCTTGCCATAGCTAAGGACAGGTCGCTTGAGGACCGAATTGATAGAATCGTTATGATGGCGGGTACTTCAAGGGCTAGGGGTAATACGAGTCCTGTTGCAGAGTTCAACGTTTTTGCAGATCCAGAAGCTGCTGCTGTGGTGTTTGATACAGGAATTCCCATTACCATGGTCCCATGGGAGACATGCCTTGACACGTTACTGGGCCCTGACACTATACGTGAATTAAGGAAAAGCTTGACTCCTGTTGGGCAAGCTTTTTCCAACGCCATGGAATTTACTTTAAAGGGAATAGAAGCTTCTATGGGTCAAGAATTTCTCGTATTGTGCGACCTTATTGCCGCGTGTGTTGCTATTGATCCTTCTGTGGTTAAAGAAAAGGCTTCTGTAACAGTGAGGGTCGAAACTTGCGGAAGATACTCTAGGGGGCTCACAGTTATCGATGAGCGCAACATAGAAGGTGCAGAACCTAATGTGACGTTGTGCCTCGCTTGTGATAGAGAACAAATAGCGGGCATGTTTTTGAACGCAATTAACCATCAAAACTAGACGGGGGTGTCGAATTGAAGAAGTCTATAAGCTTACTATTGATAGTATTGTTGTTAACCTCGGTAATGTTAGTTGGATGTGGCACAGATGAAGGCAATGGTGAAGGAGGAGAAGCTAAAAAAGCCGTACTTCTAGTTAGCGGAACCTTAGGAGATAAGTCGTTCTTTGATTCAGCTAATGAGGGTATGAAGGTCATTAAAGAAGAACTAGGTTGGGAAACACACATAATTGAGATGGGAACAGATCCATCCAAATGGGAGCCTACTTTGACCGACGTTTCGGCAGAAGATTATGACCTAATTATTTGTGGTACTTTTCAGATGCAAGAAAAGATAGAGGAAGTAGCCCCCAAATTTCCTGATAAAAGGTACGTAGTTTTTGACGTTTCAGTAGATTATGATAAGGCGGACTACAGCAACGTATATTCGATTCTTTACAAACAAAACGAAGGGTCATATTTGGCTGGAGTCTTAGCTGCAATGGTTACAACCTCTGATATGCCTAAGGCAAACGAAGAAAAGATCATCGGTTTCCTTGGTGGAATGAACATTCCGGTTATCAACGATTTCCTAGTAGGTTACGTCGAGGGGGCCAAGAGTATAGAGCCTGACATAAAAGTAGCAGTGTCGTATGTGGAAGACTTTGCCAATCCTGCCAAAGCAAAAGAAATGTGTTTAGCCCAGTATGACATGGGAGCGGATATAGGATTTAACGTTGCGGGAGGAAGTGGATTGGGCCAGCTAGATGCTGCAAAGGAGAAGGATTGCTACGCTATAGGTGTGGACTCGGACCAGGCCATGTTGTTCAAGGACACAGATCCAGAGAAGGCAGAACTGATTCTTACATCCATGCTAAAAAGGATCGACAATTCTTTGGTGCGGGCAGTCAAACTTTTTGAGGAAGATAAGCTACCGTTTGGTACTGTAGAGGTTTTAGGGCTGGCTGAAGAAGCAGTAGGCCTTGCCAAGAACGAGTTTTATGAACGGAACGTTCCCCAGGAGATTAAGGATAAAATCGAAGAGATTGAGGAACAAGTTAAGAATGGAGATATAACGGTTTCATCAGCATTCGATATGAGTGATGATGAAATGCAAGATCTTTTGGAGTCGGTGCGTCCGTAAAGTTTTTCTAGGTTGCAGGAGGCCGGTTATTGCCTCCTGCAACCCTTTCCAAAGTTTCCAAATGGGATGAGGTGTAAGAGATTGGAGGGTGGAAAGGAATCTCAAAGAGAAGGACCCATTCTGCTCATGGAAGGAATAACGAAGATCTATCCCACCGGGTTGGTTGCAAACTCTAATGTAACATTTGAAGTGCGAGAAGGAGAAATTCACGCGCTCGTTGGCGAAAATGGCGCAGGAAAAACTACCCTAATGAAAGTGTTATTCGGTCTAGAGAAACACGATGCGGGGAATATTTTTGTAAAGGGCGAGCAGGTTAATATTACATCGCCAAGACAGGCAATTGGGCACGGCATCGGTATGGTACATCAGCATTTTATGCTCGCGCCTTCGCTTACTGTAGCCGAAAATATTGTCTTAGGTCAGGAACCGAGAAAAGGTATCTGGTTTGATCAGAAAAAGGCTGCGGAAACTTGCATAGATCTTGGGAAGAAGTACGGACTAGAAGTGGATCCCTACGCAAAGATCGCCGATGTTCCTGTAGGTGTTAAGCAGAGGGTCGAAATTCTAAAGGCGCTGCTGCGGGGGTCAGAGATCTTGGTATTAGACGAACCTACTGCAGTTTTGACTCCTCAGGAAACTGTCGAGCTGTTCGCTGCACTCAAGGCTCTTAAAGAGGGCGGGCATACGATCATCTTTATATCCCACAAATTGGCAGAAGTCAAAGAGATTTCAGACAGAGTGACAGTAATGCGTTCTGGTAGGGTTGTGGGAACCAGAAACACTGAAGAGATCAGTATACGTGATCTTTCTAATATGATGGTGGGGCGTGACGTAGAATTAGAATTGCCTAGGCCTAAAATGTCTGCAGAAGATCGCAGGGAGGTTAGGCTTTTAGTTAAGGACCTCAAGTATGTCCGCGATAACAAGGATGTACTGAAAGATATAAATTTGCAGGTGAAATCGGGAGAAATAGTTGGTATTGCAGGTATTGAAGGAAATGGTCAAGCGGAACTGGTGGAAATTCTTACCGGTCTTTGTGAGTGCCATGAAGGAACTATACAGATTTGCGGAGAAGACGCGACGGAGAAAAAGCCCGGAGAGATAAGAGAATTGGGCTTGTCCCATATTCCTCAGGATAGGATGACTTTCGGTGTGGCTGCAGAAGCGTCTGTGGCTGAAAACCTCATATCTACAAGGTACAATAAACCCCCTATTTCAAATGGTTTTCTTTTGAATTTAAAAGCTATATTTGCTACTTGTCTAGACCTGATAAACAAGTTTGAAATCAAGGCTAACGACCCTAAGCAGCCAGTTAATACTCTTTCAGGAGGCAATATACAAAAGGTTGTTGTTGCCCGAGAGTTTTCTACTGATCCAGAGGTGATAATTGCCAATCAGCCTACTCGAGGTATAGACATAGGGGCTAGTGAGTCTATTCACAAATACTTGGTAAACGCGACAGAAAATGGTGCTGCAGTGCTTTTGATATCTGCCGATCTAAGCGAAGTTATGGGGCTATCTAACAGACTCTTGGTGATGTATGAAGGTAGAATAGTTGCTCATTTTCCAGATGCTGAAGCGGTCACCGAAGAAGAACTAGGCCTCTACATGCTTGGAGTAAAACACCAGGAACCAGACGAGATTGTCGCATCGCTAATGGGGGAGGCCGGTTAATCAAATGAAAACAGATAAAAGGTTCGAGATTTTGCGAACGGGCGTAGCTATAGGGGTGGCGCTCCTCATAGGGTTTATAGTCACATGTTTAGTGTCAGAGGCACCTCTAAAAGCGTTTGGATATTTCCTTAGGGGACCTTTTACGACTACACGTCGATTCGCGGCCTTTCTTGAGGCGGCAATTCCTTTGACTTTCACTGGGCTTGCGATATCCTTGGTGTTTTCCGCAGGTCAATTTAACCTAGGTGCTGAGGGGCAATTCTTTATCGGGGCAGTTGCCGCAACCGCCGCCGGAATATACTTAGATTTACCTCCGGTCATACACACTTTGGTTTGCCTTCTAGCGGGAATTGCAGCAGGTGCCGTTGCAGGATTCATCCCAGGTATTTTAAAAGCAAAATGGAATGCTTCAGAATTAGTTTCGTCGCTGATGCTCAATTACGTATTTCTAAAGTTAGGAATGTACCTAGTAACGTACCATATGCGAGATCAGTCAGTAGGAGCTTTGGTATCTCTTCCGCTCAAAGAGACTTCGTTGTTAACCCAGTTTATTCCCAACACTAGAATTCATACAGGTGTGTTTATACTGCTCATAACCGTTTTATTTTGCTACTACTACCTTTTCAGGACTAGTCAGGGTTATGAAGTCAGGATGACAGGTCAAAACATAGAGTTTGCTCGATATTCGGGAATTCCTGTTCTATCAGTGATTTTATCGGTACAGGTGTTGGCGGGGGCCATCGCCGGTCTGGGCGGGGCCGTCGAAATGCTAGGTATCTACAAGCGCTTCCAATGGTTGGCAAGCCCAGGGTACGGATTCGATGGTGTTATTGTCGCTACCCTGGCAAAGAATAACCCTGCTTTAGTGCCCGTTACCGCTCTTTTTCTTGCGTATCTTAGGGTGGGCGCCGATGTTATGGCCATATACTCAGATGTGTCCGCCGAAATGGTAGCCATTATACAGGCTGTGATTATTCTACTGGTTACTGCAGAGGCCTTTTTATCTGGTTACAGACGTCGGATGTTGCTAAGAGAGGTGAAGCAAAGTGCAAGCGCTTCTTAGGGCCATATTATCTCCTTCCTTTGCAGCTTCGATCTTGCGCGTGACTACGCCTATTTTATTTGCCGCTTTAGGAGCTGTAGTGGCTGATCTATCTGGGGTCGTAAACATAGCGTTAGAGGGCACCATGCTGTTTTCTGCATTTACAGGGGTTGCAGTTTCAGCCTTTACCCAATCTGCATGGTTAGGTCTACTCGCAGCAGTTGGAGTGGGGGCCCTGGTAGGGTTAACCCTAGCATATTCTCACCTAAAATTAGGTACAGATGCTGTTTTGGCAGGAATTGCATTGAATCTGTTGGCAGCTGAAGGAACAGTTTTCCTTTTGTACGTTGTAGCTGGAGACAAGGGAGTATCCAGTTCTCTCCCTAGCAAAGTGCTGCCCGATTGGCATATACCTGTAATAAAGGAAATACCGGTTTTGGGCGCTATCTTGGGAAAGCAAAATGCGCTTACGTATATGTCTTTAATAGCAGTAGTATTGGTCTATCTGTTCTTATTCAAAACTTCCTTCGGGCTAAGGCTTAGAGCGGTGGGGGAGAACCCTGACGCTGCAGATTCAGTGGGAATTTCAGTTCATAGGGTTCAATTTGTAGCGTTAGCTATTAGCGGCGCTTTGGCTGGAATGGGTGGAGCCCACCTCTCCATGGGATACGTTAGTTGGTTTTCAAGGAACATGACTTCAGGTAGAGGGTTTATAGCTCTTGCTGCAGAAACCCTAGGTTACAGACACCCTGTAGGAGTATTCTTGGCGTCTCTATTGTTCGGATTTGCAGATGCGTTGTCTAACTATATGCAGAGTCTGCGGGTTCCCGGCGAATTTGTACAGATGATTCCGTATTTGTTGACTTTGGTAGCCTTGACCATTTATTCGGGCCGCCAAAGAAAAGGCAGGAGGTCTTCTAAATGAGGGATGGCAAAATTCCAGTAATTATTGATTGCGATCCAGGCCATGATGATGCAGTAGCCTTAGCATTGGCGTTTGGTAGCGGTCAATTTGATGTTAAAGGAGTTACTACAGTTGCAGGTAACAGCACAGTAGATAATACATATGCCAATGCGTTGAAGTTCCTTTCGTTCATTGGTGTTTGTGTAGAGGTAGCAAAGGGTGCGGCGAAGCCTTTGCTCCGCCAGCTAACGGTAGCCCCTAACGTGCACGGTACAACTGGACTAGACGGGACCGATCTTGGAGATTCGCGTTTGAAGGGCTCGGGTCGTTCCGCAGTTGAGCTTTTGACAGAGATTTTGCGTACCTCAAGTGAGAAAATTACCTTGATCCCGACAGGCCCTTTGACCAACATTGCTACGCTTTTTTTAGCCGCACCAGAAGTAAAAGAGAATGTAGAACAAATAGTACTTATGGGTGGAGCGGCGTTGGAAGGGAACTGGACGCCTGCAGCCGAGTTTAATATTTTTGTAGATCCTGAAGCGGCAAGAATTGTGTTTGAATCAGGAGTGCCTATAACCATGGTTGGGCTTGACGTTACACACAAAGCCCTTATCTACCCTGATGAAATTGAAGCCCTTCGTAAGCAAGGGCGGATAGGTAAAGCCATCGCCGAGCTTATGGACTTTTACGGGATCTTTTACCGCAAGCAGTTTAAGGGTAATCCCGTCCATGATGCAGTGGCAGTGGCTGCTGTTATGTGCCCAGATATTATCTCTACGCAGCATCTGAACGTTTCTGTAGAAACTTGCGGCGAATTTACCCGAGGGATGACGGTGGTGGATTTTAGAGGGGTTACAGGCAAGGACCCCAACTGCAATGTTGCCCTAGGTCTGGACAGAGAATCATTTATCGACCTTATTTTCGATGCGGTTAGAAAGTTAGATGAAAGTGGGGCAGTCTAGTGTCACGTAGCCTTATCCTTTCAAACAGTAACGTGATACGTTCTGATGGATCGTTACTCTATAGGCACGATATTGTCATACGTGACGGTGTCATTCAGAGCGTCCTTCCAAGTACGGAACATGCCGTAAGCGATTGCCATCTTTCATTAGAAGACATGGAAGTCTATGATTGTTCTGGATGTTTTGTAACTTCTGGTCTCGTTAACCTCCATACACATTCTCCTATGACTGTTTTAAGGGGAATAGCTGAAGACGTTAGCGTAGATCGGTGGTTTAATGAAAAGATCTGGCCCTTTGAGAGTATCCTTACTCCCGAAGATATTTACGTTGGTGCTAAGTTGGCTATTTATGAAATGTTAGATTGTGGTGTTACGGCGTTTTGCGATCATTATTTCTTCGCCGAGAAAATTGTAGACGCTGCTATGGAAGCTGGAATAAGGGCCGATATTGCTCCTACAATCTTTGGCGCGTTGCCAGATTGGCGAGATGACCTTGATGACGCATCAATTTTGATCAAAAAGGTAAATGATAAAACCGACGGCAGAGTTAAAATGAGTATTGGTCCTCACGCACCTTACACGTGTCCACCAGCAGTTCTTGCGGCTTGTACCGAAAGAGCTATAGAATTAAAAGTAGGAACACACATACATGTGTCTGAGACGTACGATCAAGTTCAAGAAAGCATAGAACAGTATGGAAAAACCCCCTTTGTCGTGCTCAAAGAAGTCGGGATGTTGGACATTCCGTGCATTATTGGTCACGGAATATGGATTCAGGAGGAAGAGGTTTTCCTTTTGGGAGAGGACTCAGTGTTTGCCGTATGCCCGAAAACATATCTTAAGTTATCTTCAGGGTTTGGGAACTTGTACAAATTACAATGGCATTGCCTTTCTAATCATCATACTCCCGATTCTTACGGGTTTGTGTCTCAATCTGGCGAAGGTTTAACCTCTGAGTCCGGAGGGCAAAGATTAAGAGTTGGGATTGGCACAGATGGAGCTGGGAGCTCCAACACATTGAATCCTATAGAGCAAGTTAGGCTATATGGTCTTTTGGCCAAGCATCATCTTGGTGATGCATCAGCTTTTCCATGCCATGAGTTGTGGCGTATGCTCATGAATGGTTATGCGGTGTTGGACGATAATATTGGTGAAGTAGCACCTACCTACATTGCAGATCTAGTAGTGTGGGATTTAGCGACTTGTCATACTTGGCCGGTGTACGACCCATTAGCAGCTATCATTTACTCGGCAGACGCTCGAAATGTAAGAGATGTACTTGTTGAAGGGGAATTTAAGAAAAAGGCAGGGAAAGTGCTTATATGTGACGAGGAAGAACTTTTGCAACAGTCTGGCGGAATTAAGGAGAGGCTTTTAGCCGCAGTACCTCAGGCATCGAAAATAAAATATTGAAGCCAAATGAAAATTGGAGGCGTAAAGCATGGATAAAGATGACATGCGACTTGAAACCAAAGCTACACATGTAGGTCAAGAACCAGACCCACTAACAGGTTCGATTGTTCCCCCCATTTATCAGACTTCCACTTTTGTGTTTCCTAACGTAGATGAAGGAGCCGCAAGATTTAGAGGAGAAAAAGATGGCTATATATACACTAGGCTTGGCAACCCTACGATTACAGCACTTGAAAGAAGCGTCAGTGCGCTGGAAAATGGCGAAAAGGGCCTAGCGTTTGCATCAGGAATGGCGGCCATATCAAGTGTAATAATGGCGATTGTAAGCGCGGGGGATCATATTATCGCCGACAAATGTGTGTATGGTTGTACCTTTGCGTTTCTTACAGAAATCTTGACTAGATTTGGAGTGAGCGTAGATTTAATCGACTGTTCAGACTTGGAGCAGGTTGAAAAGAGTGTGAAACCTAACACCAGGATAATTTATTTTGAGACGCCTGCTAACCCCACATTGAAGATGGTAGATATGGAAGGTGTAGTACGTATTGCTAAGAAGAATGGAATAACAACTGTAGTAGATAACACTTTTATGAGTCCAGTGTTCCAAAGACCAATTGAATGGGGAGTGGATGTAGTAGTACACAGTGCTACTAAGTTCTTAGGTGGCCATGGCGACCTTATCGCCGGAGTTGCCGTAGGCCGAAAAGAGTTCATGGATCACGTGGCAGAGACCACCCTAAAGGATATAGGCGGGGTTCTTTCTCCGTTTGACGCTTGGCTTGTGCTTAGGGGCATAAAGACCCTTCCTGTGCGAATGAGGGCGGCCCAAGGGAATGCAATGGTGATAGCGAGGTTTTTAGAGCAGCACCAGGGAGTCGAAAGGGTGTATTATCCTGGGCTATCTTCCCATCCCCAACACGAACTGGCTAAGAAGCAAATGTATGGATTTGGCAGCATGATCTCTTTTGAACTCAAAGGAGGTTTCGATGCGGGAAAGAAACTTATGGACTCTGTGGAACTATGCCATCTTGCAGTTAGTTTAGGAGAAACAAGCACTCTTGTGGAACATCCTGCATCTATGACCCATTCATCAATGACTCCCGAAGCTAGGGAAGCTGCAGGTATTGCAGATGGACTAGTCAGAATATCTGTTGGGTTAGAGCACGTAGACGACCTTATTGCAGACCTTAGCCAGGCGCTAAAAAAAGCTACTGGGTTTTAAGGCGATCTTACTGTTTATTGAAAGATGGTAGAGACGGCAGATGCGGCCTTCTCTACCATCTTCATAGTCAATCTGGAATTTTAATAGCCCATAAAGTTCCCCTACTGTCACCTTGAATCACAAGGTAGGGACCAGTAGAGTCTTTTGTTTGCGGCTCGATTTTGATTACCAGCGAGTCTGTGAAAAGAAATGTGTCTCTAACTTTGTAATCTATTTGCTTAGTCCCTATGTGTATTGCGATTGTACCGGTCGACCCACCGGTTATGTATATTCCATCCAGGTTAGGCACGCCCGAAAACAAAGTTGGGTATCCTTGAATGCGCCATGGGATATAGCCGTCGTACACGTAATAAGGTGTAATGCGTCCACCTGTATCGGGAACCAGAATGTGTCTTAGGGATGCGGCAAGTTTAGATTGAGAATGAAGGGGTACACAGGGTTCTAGAAAAGTACGGAAGTTTACGCTCTTCCAAATTTGGGAGCCGTCGTAAGGGTCGAGGGCATACAGAAAGCTTCCCCCGCTGTGCTTATCAGCTGGGGTTACGGTAAACACGCGTCCAGAGTGAAGCAGGGAGTTTCCCGCAGGAGAGTAGTATATCTGGCGTCCCAATTTCTTTTTCCAGATTTCCTGGCCGGTCTGGGCATCAAGAGAGTAAAATGTATTGTCCCACGCGCCGAAGAAGATCATGCCTAATCCGGTTGAAGGCGTGTTGGTGACTGCGCCTGTGGCTCGATAAATCCATTTTGTGGTTTTTGTATCGGCATCTAAGGCATACACTCGACCTGAAGGAGAGCCGACGTATATGAGCGTTTGCGAGGTAGTGCGCCATACTGCAGGGGGCTCAACGAACCCTTCTGGATCTTGGTGTTGCTTCCATACGAGTGTCCCGTTGTTTTTGTCTAAACAACACATGTCGCCTGATGCAGTGCCAAAGTATAATTCTTCCTCGTTTATAACACCTCCGCACCAGGACGAGCCTGCATCGTATTGCCACAATATGTCTCCAGTTTGGGGGTCAATACAATATACGAAACCGTTTCGTGTCCCTGCAATGATTCGACCACATGAATCTGAGAGCAATCTACCTGTTAACGCGCTTCCCAGGTCTGTCTTCCAATAGACAAAGTCCTCTGTATCCTTTTCAAACTCGGCAACTTTGACGTATGGTCCATCGTTACCTGTTGCTTTTAGCCTTAATGTATGAATTCCCGGCGCGTGACAAGATATGTCAACTGAGAATTGATGTGTCCCTGTCTCAAGATTGCCAAGATCGTTGTATATTCCATCGTCGATTTGAAATTTCAAAGAAGCGGGATCAGAGAGGGAGAAGCGGCACAGAAGTTTTCCATCGCTAATCGTAGCCTCCAAAGTGCGAATAGGGTTTTTGAAAGAAGAAACGGGTCTTGCTGCAACCTGGCCCAGGAGAGACTCGATGTAGTTCGAGTTTGTGCCAGGTTTTACGGCGTAAACATCCATCTTTTTCTCGCTTACTTCTACTACACAATAGGCGTTGTCCATAAGAGCGCCTACCATGAAGCATGATTTACCTTGAAACTTCCACGGTATAAAAGAGTGTCCGTGACCGCAAAAAAGGACCTGTATCGGGTATTTTTCAATTATATCTAGGAACTGATCATCGGCATCCTGGAACCTGTTGGCTTGGTAAAATATAGGGTGATGGGAAAATATGGCTACCGGCGTGTTTTTAGGTATAGATGATAGATCTGCGTCCAGCCAGGAAAGTATCGATGGGTCCACTGTTCCATAGGTTTGCTCAGGGTAAGTTGTATCTAGGACTACGAAGTGCCATCCCATATAGTCAAATGAAAAATTTGAATAACCCAGATAGGTGGCAAATTTGGCTGCAAAAGGATCTTGCCACCTAGATTCGTGGTTGCCTGCAGTACCTAGGATCGGGAAAGGTAGTTTTGCTGTAATATTTTTAAAACAATCGTATTCTTCCTTCGCACCTGTTTCAGTTATGTCTCCAATATGAATCATAAAAGCAGCGTCTGAATGTTCAGCTGCCATATGTTCGATAGCCAGGCGAGAATTTTTGTTTCCTTGCGCAGATCCCAAGTGGCTGTCGGCTGCTACTATAAATTTGAAAGATGCTTTTTTCTCCTGATTTTCTGAGGTTGACAGATTTCCCAAGTAACCAGGTTTTTGTGGTATGTGATTGGGATGACCTGAAGAAACGGTAGTTGAAGCTAGGACCGTTGCCATAACTAATAGGGCAATCCATAATAACTTGATCTTATGTGCGTAAGCTTTATTCAAATACATAAAGTGGAAGCCTCCTTGGATAATTGTGCCACAATAATAAGACGGGTCTTGTAACGCTGGGGTTTCTTCTTCTCGTGTGTTACTTACAATCTATGAGTTCACAATAGACTTGTTCGGTGGATTTTGCCACACTCTCATCTGAGTGACGCTCTAGCACTACTTGTCGACCCAACCGAGAAACTGAGTCCATCTTTTCGGGATTGCTCAAAAGATCTTCTATGAAAGCGGATAATACGTCGGGTGTAGAGGGGAAAGGAGCATCAATGCAAATATAGTTTCTTTCTTCAAGGGAATCAATGATATCCTCAGATATAGGTCCAAACGTACCGTTAGGTCCAAATATCACTACAGGCTTACCGGAAGCCATAGATTCTAGGGCGACTCTAGACATACCAAGAACGATGTCTGACGCAGCGTATAAAGTAGGAGTGTCTAAAACGAACCCAAGGGGACGTACTACTTCTTTCTGGCATTTTGCGTTTATCTCATCAGCTTTAGACCTGACGGAGGACAGTTTAGGACCGTCTCCTGCAATTAGCAGCATGACATTGGGATAATCGTGAAAAAGCCGAAATACTGCCTCCTGGGCTGTTACTGCTGCTTCAGCCAAATCCCCTTCGATTCTGGATACATAAGAAATGATAGGCCCTCGATGGGGAGGAATATTCAGAAGTGAACACGCCTTACACTTTTCATCCTGACTAACTGGGTGAAAGAGTGCAACGTCAATACCGTTGGGTATAACTACGATGGAGTCTGGGTGGAACTTAAACTTTTCAACGATGTACTGTTTTACGGCTGCGCTTACCGCTATAGTCTTATCGCCAGGCTTAGTGAAAAACATCCATGGGAATCCCGCCTTAAATTGGCCGTGATATGTAGCTACTAATGGGATTCCCTTTTTACTTGCGACCTTCTCAGAAATCCATATAGGTATCCTGGCATGGGCATGAATTATATCAATATCATGGGTATCTACGATACGAGATATGATCTTGTACGCCTTTAACATATCTGTAGGCAAACGTGAATTGAGCGGTGCATCAAAATGTGGGATGCCGAACTCTGTGAGCTCCTTTACCCTCTCGCCACCGCTAGAAGCTACCAATATATTCCAACCTAGGGATCTGAGGCTTTTCGAGAGGCTAATCACGTGGGTTTCTGCACCACCTATCCCTAAACCCATGGGTAGCATAAGGACTTTCCCCTTCGACGTTGCCATGTAAAAACCACTTCCTCCCGATATGCACCGTAGGCGGTACCTGAAGTTAAGATAACGTGAATGCCGGTTCCGGTCAAGAGTAGTATATTTTAAGAGCGAGCACATGTACGGAACTTGAAGGGAAAGTATCCGTCTAAAAAACAGGAAAGGGCCTAGAAGTTGCATGGGTATTACAGGTGGTCCAGTTTGATGGGGGGGTAATTATGGGAGTAGGGGATGTGCGTTATAAAGTCCTAGTGGTGTCAGCGCTTATTTTATCTTTGGTGCTTACAGGATGTGGCACAAAAGACCTGGTTTCCCTAGCTGGTCTGGACCAGGCGGACTTGTATGTGGGAGACCGATATGGGAACAAAATAAAAATCGACGATCCTCAAGAATTTCTGAAAGCTTTTAAAGCTGCGAAGTTTGTTAAGGATCCTAAGAACGTAAAAAGCGAAACCGAAGCAGACTATGTGTTTTATTCGGGTGATAAAAAGATTTACTACGATGCCCAGGGGAAGTACTTAATATTTATAGATAGCGATGGGAAGCATGTTTATTCTGCCGATATGGATATATTGCTGGCAGAAATAGAATATCTTCCTCCTGCAGTTTCGGTAGGTTTCGAAAATGAAGAATTGGATCGGTGGATGGAGGATTTGTGTAAAGTTCAGGAACCTGCCGCCCTGCTTTTCGAAGGCGAACAGGATTGTGTGCTTGTAGTTGTAGCAGGAGAAAAACCTACAAATGGGTATTCCATGAGCCTGGAGCATGTAACTGTTGAAGAGTCTGGTATCGTTGTTTCTGTTAGATTGGTGCCGCCTCAAGGTCAACAGAGCCAAGTGGTCACTTATCCATATGTAGGTTTTACCATTAGCAAAAAGGCAGATTTATCAGTTGAGTTAATAGTCCCTGGAAAAACAGGCGATCAGATTTTTAAGCTTCCTGTAGCTCACGTTTCACCAGATCAAAGAGTGATATTACTGAAGCCTGCGCAAGGGTCTATTCTTACAGAAAGCGTTAAAATGGCAGGGTTTGCCAGGGTAGGTGAAGACACTCTTATAATCGAGGTTGAGGATGGCCATAACGTTCTAGGAATTGAGCAAGTCACTGCTTTCCAAGAGGGGGACGGGGAATGGAGATACTTTGAGTTTTGGATGGATTTGGAAGCAGCTACCAGTCCCTATGGAAGTATAATTTGCGTGACTTATTCTACGCCAGACGGGACTAGGGTCGAAGAGTTGTTAGTACCCGTAGGCTTTGGAGCTAAGTAGATTCTAGATAAAACGTGCAGATAGACAAGGGCACTATAAACTCTCAGCCGATTTGAGGGTAATATCGTTTTGACATTAGGGCGTTAACGAGATGTTGGGGTGTATATATGGGAGCTCTAAAGATGGTAAACGCCCTACCTACATTCTCAGGCGTATGGGCGTCACTTCCTCCTATCGCGCCCAGGCTCTGTTCTCTGGCAAACGTCCCGAGGATTTCATGAACGATGGGATTGCCCGCCTGCTTACCATTGCAAACTTCAATGGCAGTTAGGTTTTTAAGGTTGGCAACTCTATCGTCTACGCTTACTATTAAGCCGTTTTGATCGCCTGCGCCACGGGATATATGCCAAGGATGAGCCGGGATGGCTATTCCGCCCAGTTTTGCAACGCGGTCAATCAGTTCCTGGGCGTTGCATATTCGGTCTTTCCCCCAATCATCCCATGCCTCATCATCGACTCCATACACAAGCATGTGCCCAGCGTCAGTGGCAAGCTCAACGCCTCTAAAAATTAGTAAAGGGTATTTATTTTTAAGCTCCTCGAAAGGACGACTAACGTAAAGGCTTCCATGTTCAGTAATACAAATCCCATCTAGGCCCTTTTCCAATGCGCACTCGATGATCTCCTTGGGTTCTGCCAGAGACTCCCCTGAATATTTAGAATGTACGTGCAAGTCTATTCGAAATTGAGATTTTCTAGCCATTGACTTCCCTCGCAGGTCTACATCATCTCATCCTACTTAATCTGCCGCCAAAAGGTTTGTTTCAAAATAGGTTCGTAGAATATCCGACCCTTGTCAGCAGTTTTCTGACTCAGAAACGCTCCTCTTATTATATCAACGTCTTCTGAGATCTGTGAAATATTATTAACCAAATAATCGGCGAAGAAGCCGGAAAATTCGTCTTCGCTAACTTGCACTATAGTTCGGATCTCACTTTGAGTGATGCTTTCGAATACCTCGATGGCCGCCTCAAGTATTTTTTCTCGTTGTCTAGAATAATTTTTGAAATAAAGCTCAATAGATGAAACTCTCCCTGCTTCAGCTGCATCTTGCAGTTTGAGAAGAAATCTATAAACGTTTTGGCAACGAGGGTCCAAACTAGCTCCAAAATCGAACCAGACTGGAATTCCAGACACCATGTACATGTTTCTATCTCCGTCATCCCAATTTCTGACCAAAATGTCCAACACGATCTGGTATCCCATGGCTGTCTCAGGGTCTTTATGGGGAAGTGTATCCGGAGTGTATTGGTATGCTGCCCTGGAGAAGTAGAATTCAGGGCCTACCATTTCTTGTAGCATTTCAAATTCTTCAAAAGTAAGATGCATTTCGTGGGCTAGTTTTACGGTGACAACGTTGCATCGTCCTAGCCCCAGCAAACTCACGATTTTTTCGATAGGGCCGTAACTAAAGAATCTCTCAGGCACAAGCAATTTTTGCGATGTGCGCTCAGTTACAGGCGGTATAGATGGAGGAAAGTGTTGTTTTACGTAGTATATTTCACCATCTGAGGTTATGTACTTTACCATGCCTCGCTCTATCTCAATTGTGCCCATATATAGCGATATCCTCCAGAGAGCTGCATTACGCAACTGCCATGAACTGCGCCACCCATTCCTCGTAGCATGTACATTCTAACATAAATAAATAGTATTAAATTGTCGTGCCCAAACTGGTGGCTAAAATTTGTAGCACAGCCGTGAAAAAATATGTATATGCGCCATATTTGTAATATACTTAATACTAAGTATGCGGGGAAATATTTTGTCCATGAATCAAATGGCACATGCAGGTAACAGTTGGTATAGGGGTATAGGGGGGAATAGGTAGATGGGATGCACTCAATGCCCTCGGTATTGCAATGTAGATCGTTCCCAAGGAGAGTTGGGTTTTTGTAGAAGAGGAATGCTTCCCGAGGTCGCCATGGCAGACCTTCATTTCTGGGAAGAACCGTGTATTTCGGGGAGTAATGGTTCTGGCGCAGTGTTTTTTTCTGGGTGCAATTTATCATGTGCGTTTTGCCAGAATTACCAAATAAGCCAAAGCGGTCGCGTTGGTAGGGAGTACAGCGTGGAAGCGCTGGCGAGCATCTTTCTTATGCTCGAGGGTCGGGGAGCCCACAATATAAACCTTGTTTCTCCGACTCATTTCTCCGAAAAAGTAGCCGAAGCCATTCGGCAAGCCAGGAATATGGGCCTTAAGATACCGTTTATCTATAATTCCAACGGGTATGAATCACTTGAAACTTTGCAGATTATGGACGGACTTATAGACGTATATCTTCCAGACTTAAAGTATTTTTCTGATGAAATCGCAAGAAAGTACTCTTCTGCTCCTTCTTACTTTGAGCACGCTTCAAAAGCTATCCTAGAGATGTCAAGGCAGGTCGGGATTCCCCAGTTTGATGAACAGGGTGTGATTCAGAGGGGCCTAATTGTTAGACATTTGGTTTTGCCAGGGCAGATTGAGGATTCGAAAAAGGTTCTGCGGTGGATTAAAGAAGAACTGCCTGAGGGAACCTATGTGAGTTTGATGGCACAGTACTGTCCGGTGCATAGAGCAAAGCAGTATCCGGAGATAAATAGGACTCTTACATGGCGAGAATATGATGAGATAGTAAAAGAACTTTATGACTTAGAATTGGAGGATGGCTATATTCAGGAACTTGCATCTGCAAATACTGAGTTCATACCAGATTTCGGAGTTGAGGCGCACGAACCGAATGTGATGTGATATTATTTTACTTAACAGCCCTTTGATACATAGTTGGGTTGTTTTCTCGAGGAGGTGGGCGGGAGTGAACAAGATAGCGAAGCTGGCATTGATTCTTGCGTTCATATGCGCGCTATCCGGTTTGGGATTAGCTGCAGTTTACAATACGACGAAACCCATCATTGAGCAGCGTGCCGAGGAGGACCTTATCAACGCGGTCAAGGAGGTTTTGTCCGAAGCCACTGAGATAGAGCAGCATGAAGAAGACGGGGTAGTGTACTGGATAGGAAAGGCAAACGGGAAAATAATCGGCGCCGCTATGGAGGTAGAGTCTCATGGCTACGGCGCTGAGCCCATAAAAATGATGGTCGGAATAGATTCCGAAGGAAAGGTAACTAAAGTCAAAATTATGTCCTTATCGGAAACTCCAGGCATAGGCAGTCGCGTCAATAGCGAAGAGTTTTTATCTCGGTTTAGCGGAGTAGATAACCCGGCCAAGGTAGAAGGTATTTCTGGGGCTACAGTATCTTCCGGCGCAGTTAAGGGAGGAGTTGCCAGCGCTGTAGAGTTCCTGAAAGCGATTGTTGCGCCAGAAGAAGAGCCGATAGATATAGGGTTGGTCGCCGACGGTACGTATGAAGGAATAGGAGAGGGATTATTTGGACCGATAAAGGTATCTGTCACGGTTCAGGGAGGAAAAATCATCGAAGTAAAAGTGATAGAACATAGTGAGAGCGAAGGAATAGCTGACCCTGCAATTTCAGGTATTCCAAAGGCTATAGTTGAAAAACAACAGTTAGATGTGGATGTAGTTTCAGGTGCGACTTTTACGAGCAAAGGCATTATTGAGGCGGTAAAAAACGCGTTGAAATAGGTCCATGATGTAAGCGCAATCGTACCCCGGGCATCCGGGGTTTTTTTATTTTCTCTTGACTTCCACTTTTGGTGATATTACTATTTATTTGAGCGAACAAATGTTCTATAAAGCAGGTGATCCCCATGAGAGATGTGTATTATTTTAAATTCATAGGCGCAAGAACACGTCAAGAAAAGGCTGATAGCGCTGCTCACTCTAGATTCCCTACTGCTGTGGCTTTTCAGGATATTATCTTAGATTGTGACGAAAAGGCTTTTAAAGAAGGAGTAAGGCCTGGAGATACTGTTAGACAAGCTCAATTGGCTTCACCTTCATGCCAAATAATTATAACTTCCGATAAAAGTCCCTATGTGTTAACCAGCGTAATCGACGTGCTATCTTCTGTAACTTTATTTGTTGAACTTGATGAAAGAGATTGCGGGGTGTTTCTGCAGGACCCAGATAAACCCTTAACCGAAGTGCTCTCTCTTTTAGACGGCATGTTCGACATGGCCATTGTTACCAAAAGCAGATCTAAATTCCTAACAAAATGTTCTTCTATTTGGGTATCCCAAAAGGTATTTAAGGGACATAAGATATTATCTTCTAAGAAATCATGGGGACGCATTGAAGTAGGTAACAATTACATTTTAGTAGATGTGGAACAAGGAAAGGAAAAGACCTTTCTAGCAAATATGCCCCTTGCTCTTCTGTGGCCCTTACCGCCAGATGTAATATCTATTTTATATTCCTTGGGCTTTAAAACTTTTAAGGATCTACAGCAAATTTCACCTTCTCAGTTAACTTATCAAATTGGAGATTGGGCGCATACGGTTATTAACTGCGTAAATGGTGAAGATATTTCACTAGTAAATCCGCTTACCGCGAAACTATGTATAGAAAAAATCGTGGAACTTGAAAATATGGATTTAGATAAGGCGCTAAAAGAGGTCGCCGAAGAGTTTGCACAAAATGGCCTAGGAGCTAAACACATAACTGTAACTTTGGCAGGGGATTTTCCGCCTGTTGTGAGAGAAAAGAAATCGATTCGTCCTTTATACAGTTTTGAATCGTTAAAAAGTGTCGTGTCCAATCTAATCCAAGAGGTAGCTAACGATCTTGGTAACTTCTCTTTTCGCAAGCCATCGACTGTTTCTATTTTCTTCAGAGATATTGAACAAGTATCGGTGAGACAAATGTTTTTAATGGAACATTTCACTGGTAATCGAGAGAACCGGCGCTTAGACTTGGGTAATTCTGAAGCGTCAGTTTCTTTGGAATCTGTCCTTTCAGATATAGAGAAAAAGTACGGGGAGTCGGTTCTGGCATGGGGATGGGAGTGTGAACAGAAACAAAGTGATGTTTTCAGGCCAGAAATTTTGCGGCGCGAGAAGATGCTATCTTTTTGGGATCCTACTAGGTTTAGGGAAGGGGGAGAGTTTACGTGTCCAAGGTGATAGACCAGCCTGTTCTAATGGTAGTTGAAGATGGAGAACCTAAACGATTCTTTTGGATAAAAAAATGGGTGAATGTAAAAGATGTGGTAGATAAATGGAGCGAATCTGGGCGATGGTGGGATGAAGAAAGAGAAAAGACGTTTTACAGGGTTTTAGGGGGCGAAGGCGGAGTATATGAGATTTACTTCGATAATAAACATTGGAAACTTTACAAGGTGTTTGACTAAATATGTTTACCCATCTTCATGTTCATAGCCCTTTTTCCTTTTTAGACGGGGCATCGAGCATAACGGAACTTGTAACAAAAGCGGCGGAGATAGGGATGACTTCGTTAGCTATTACCGATCATAACAACGTTTCAGGTGCAGTAAGGTTCATCAAAGCCTCACGCGAAGCAGGCATAAAACCTATAATCGGATGCGAAGTTACTATGGAAGGCGGTTTCCACCTTACTTTGCTGTGTAAAAATGACGCAGGTTATAGAAATCTTTGCAGTATTTTGACTGATGCGCATTTATCCAATAAACGTGGACAGCCTGAGGTAAGTTTAACTTCTTTGGCCCTTCACAAAGAGGGACTTTTTGTCCTTTCAGGATGTAGGAAGGGACTAATCCCTTCTTTGATCTTGCAAAAAAGATTCAAGGAGGCTTTAGAAATAGCCCAAGATTACAAAAATGTTTTTGGGAAGGAGTCGTTTTTTATTGAAGTTTCTGAGTCTCTTCTCCCAGGTTCTATGAGCCTGAATAGAAATCTTTGGCAATTGGCTGACATTGTGGATTTACATAGTGTTGTAACAAACAATGTGCATTACGCCGAAAAAGAAGATTTCAAAATTCACGATATTTTAACCTGTATCCGCACGTCAACCAAACTAGAAGATGTCCATCCAGAAAGACGCCTTAATAGGGAAAACTATTTGAAGACAGAAATGGAGATGGGAATAGAACATGCAGATTATTGCGAGGGCCTCCACAATTCCTGGGCTTTAGCCAAAGAATGTGAATGCCCTTTAGAATTAGGCACGCCGAATTTCCCTGCTTTTGACTACTATGAAGGATTCAGTTCTGCAAGTCATTTTTTGCGTCATCTAGTGTATCTAGGGGCGGAGCAACGTTACGGAAAAGTGACGTCTGATATAAAAGCGCGGTTGGACCGGGAATTAAACGTAATAAATCATTTGGGCTACGCAGATTATTTTTTGGTAGTATGGGATCTTGTGAAATTTGCTACAAGATGTGGTATTCGGCATGCAGGAAGAGGCTCAGCTGCCGATTCTGCAGTGGCGTATTGCCTTGGCATCACCGATGTAGATCCTATTGCCCAGAACCTTTTATTTGAAAGGTTTATGAGTCTTGAGCGAGGGGAAAAACCTGATATCGACATCGATTTTGATGCAAGGCGAAGAGACGAAGTTACAGCGTATGTGTACAGCAAGTACGGGGATGAACATGTGGCGTCAGTAGCTACATACAATACTTTTCAAGGTCGTTCGTCCATTAGGGAAGTAGGCAAGGTTATGGGGTATTCCCCTGACGAGATAGACTTAATAGCAAAACGTCTACCTCATGTTCCTGGCTATATGCTGGAAAATGTATTCAAAACATTGCCTGAACTGAAAAACTTAGATATTCCTGAAAAAAGGCTTAATGTTCTTGTTGAAACTGCATCGAAGCTTAGCGGTTTACCACGATATCTAGGTACTCATCTAGGTGGAGTAGTTATCTCTAGGAATCCTATTACGCAGTTTTCACCGTTAGAGAAGTCGGCCAAAGGGGTCAAAATATTGCAGTTTGATAAAGACGATGTAGAAGATTTGGGACTTGTGAAAATCGACCTCTTGTCTTTAAGAACTTTAGGCGCAGTTGAAGATTCACTGAGGTTTGCCGGAACTGGTTCGGGACTTGATTATGATGGTATACCCCTAGACGACCCAGACACTTTTAACAGGCTAAAGTCTGCAGATACTGTAGGTATTTTCCAATTGGAAAGTCCTGCTCAAAGGGGACTTCAAGGGAGGCTAGAGGCTGAAAACATAGAAGACGTAGTAGCAAGCGTGGCGCTGATAAGGCCGGGGCCGATCAAAGGCAATATGGTCGAACCTTTTATAAAACGTCGCAAAGGGGAAGAAGAAGTAAAATATTTGGACCCGCGCCTTGAAGGGATTTTGGGAAAAACGTACGGGGTAATATTGTTTCAAGAACAAGTTATTGAAATCGCTTCAACTATTGGAGGATTTACCCCAGGGGAAGCAGACAATTTGCGAAGAACCATGACACACGGTAGATCTGTTGAGGAAATGGAAAAGATAGGTGAAACCTTTATTGAAAGGGCGGTGCAAAACGGAGTCCAGGAAGAAGCTGCTCGCGAGATATTTGAGTGTATGAAAGGATACGCAAGTTACGGTTTTTGTGAAGCCCATGCCCGGGCTTTTGCCACTACTGCTTACAAAACAGGTTACCTGATTCAGCACTATCCCGCCGAATTCTACGGAGCTATATTAAATAACCAACCTATGGGGTTTTATCCTGTATCTACTGTATGTGTTGAAGCTGAAAGGCATGGCGTAGAAATCCTAGGTCCTTCAGTGAATCAGTCGGAAAAAGAGGTTTCAGTGAAGGGAAACGGCATTCGCATTCCGTTTAAAATGATAAAGGGAATGACCGAAAGAGCCATGGAATCAATAATTTCTGAAAGGGAAAAGGGAGGGAAGTTTAGTTCCGCAAATGATTTTATGAAACGAGTGAAGTTAGATAAAGATATTATGCGAAATCTTATCTTATGCGGTGCGTTTGATGAATTTGGGGTTTTTCGGAGAACCCTTTTATGGCAATGCAAAGATTTGTATCTTGCCGATAGTAGTGGGCAGAAAGAAACTTTGGTCGAACCTTCTTATTATGAATATCCAAATATTTCTGAGGCAGAGTTTTCTTTAGAAGAGAAAGTATCTTACGAGTATGAAATACTTGGGTTTGGAATTTCTGCCCATCCTATGGAAATATGGAGAGATAAACTCAAAGAGAAAGGATTCACGTCTAGCCAAGAGATTTGCATGGTTAAAGCAGGTGACTTTGTCAAAGTTGGAGGCATTCCTGTGAGACCTCATAGACCTCCTACGAAAAGCGGAAGGACTGTAGTATTTCTTTCTCTAGAAGATGAGTGCGGATTAGTGGACGTAACGTGTTTCGAACAGGTATATGCCAAGTATGGAGAATTTCTGTTTCCAGGGGAACGTTTGCCTTTAGGGATATGGGGTCAAGTTCAAAAGCGCGGTAACACGTTTTCCATAGTAGCTAAGACCGTGTTCCCTCTGTCGTATGTCCTGTCTTAAAAGCTCAAACCCCCCGCTTATTATGAAAAACTATCTTATTCGACGACGTCAACAGGTTTTTTGACATAAGTAGTTATTCTAGTATCCCCGTATTTGTAAGTCTTTTTCACCTCTAAGGCTCCAGAGGATTCAAAGGGTGTCTCTCCTGTTGACTGCTGCAGAACCACGATACCGCCTGGTTTTAAGAGGTCTCCCGATGATATTTTTTTCATAGTGGAGATGTCCAATCCTGTAAAGTAAGGCGGAGCCACAATGATAATATCAAAGGTCTTTCCTGCTTTTTTCAGCTGGTCTATGGTATCCAAAACGTCAGCGCGTATGACTTTAACTTGGTCCTGTAATCCCATTCGCGCAGCGTTTTTCGTTATGACCTCTATAGCTTTTGGGTTTTTGTCAATAAGCACTGAGGTCTGGGCCCCCCGAGAAATCAATTCAAAAGAATAACTGCCTGTGCCGGCGTAAAGGTCTAATATTTCGGCTCCTTCAGTGTAGTGTTGAAGGATATTTGCTACTGCTTCCCTAACCCTTGCAAGGGGTGGTCTAGTTTTTTCACCAGGCACAGATAAAATATTTCTTCCCGACAAATATCCACCGGTGATTTTGAGCATGTGATCTAGCACCTCATTCCTTTCTTATCGCTCATGTGTTTCTCAGCATTATATTACAATGCTTCTGCCTGATGTTATAATATACATAGATGCGAAATATATCGATTACACAATTTCTCACTTGTTACAGAACAAACACATCAAACTTGAAGATATTTTCCCAACGAGACGGAGGCAATTATGGATAGAGACATGAAACTTGAAACGGGCAAGATTCCCATGCACATTCTTGAGGAAATTGTGTTTCACAATATCGGTAAGGCAAGGGAAGAGGTTGTGCTTTCGCCAGGTATCGGTGAGGATGCGGCAGCCATTGATTTGGGATCAGAGCTACTTTTGGCAACTACAGATCCTATTACTGGCGCGCAGGAGAAAGCGGGATGGTTGGCAGTCAAAGTGTCACTAAATGATATTGCAGCAGCCGGCGGAGAACCAATCTGTTTACTGGTTACTCTGTTATTGCCAGAAGACGCTCGATTGTCGGACCTATATGAGATAGTAGCGGATATAAACGAGGCTTGTCTGGAAGAAGGGGTTCAAGTAGCGGGAGGACATACCGAAGTTACTCCTGGTTTGCTGCAGCCAGTGATAAGTGTGGCTGCCCTTGGCAAGACAAGAAATCGAAGGATTTTGAGTTCTGCAGATGCGAAAGTTGGCGACGATATTGTGGTCACCAAGTGGGCCGGAATGGAAGGTACATCTATACTGGTGCGAGATTTCAGGCATATTTTCCGAGAAATTCTCGATGAAAGCGCTATAAGGGAGGCTGAAGACCTCTTCAAGATGATAAGCGTTACTAAAGACGGGAAGATTGCAGCGGAACACGGTGCAAATGCGTCTCATGACGCTACCGAAGGCGGGGTTCTAGGCGCCATATATGAGATCTGTCAGGCATCGGGTTTAGGGGCTATAGTTTACGGTGATGAAATTCCTGTTCTTCCCGTAACCAGGGAAGTGGCTGAATTTTGCAATATAGATCCTTTGAAGTTGATTTCATCTGGATGTTTGGTGGTTACTACTTCTAAGGGTACAGAGTTGTGTAAGGCGTACGAAGACATGGGTATTAATGCAAGTGTTGTAGGTGTTATTACGTCAGGGGAAATGGAGATAATACGACGTCATGGAAATGCTCCCCTGGGTCCTCCTGGACCGGATCATCTTTGGTACGCTAGGAGGTATTTGGAGAGTTTAATTCAAGGGCAGTAGTTTTAGCGGTTTCCCCCAGAGCAGGGCCTACAATCCTTGCAGGGGACGCGAGGTGTTAAACGGTGTGGTTTGTATGGTTTCCTATAGGGTTAGCTGTCCTTGCATGGTTTGGGTATGTATGGATAAAAACTCTTGTAACTAAATATGAACATACAATAGAATCTATAATACTCCTCGGTGTACTCTTAGTTACAGGTGTAATTCTAGGTTTGAACATTTCCTATGCTGTTGCCCCCGAGTGGACGTTGTGGCCAAGGATTGTTCTAACGGCAAGTCTAGGCTTTGGTCTTTTCATTGTTTTTTCTTACGTGGCGGTGAATCTTTGGTGCTCACTTTTGGCAAGCGGGTTCGATGAGAAAATCGAACTTCTTGAAGAAGAGGCTGCTAAAATTGAGCAACGTTTGGCATTCCTCCGCTTGGCCGAGGTGAGCAAAAATGATAGAAGTTACTCTCCAAAGGTAGATTATGAAAAAGAGGCCCAAGATGTGGTTGACATAGATTCGCTAGAAGAACTGAGAAAGTTTGTTGAGAGTTGGCAGCAGGCTGGGGGCGAGGCTAGGGTTCGTTCAATTAAAGTAACGGAATGGCGAGAAGAAGTAGTGCGAATGTCAGACCAAGATCTCAAAGATGAGGAAGAGGCCCTCATTTTGGAGATTAATAGCGAGGTTGACGAAGGAAAGAAGGATCAGGCTCAAGCACGATTGGCTGTGCTAAAGATCGAGAGTCTGCGACGGGATATGAGGCGTTCTACCAGACGTGAAGAACGTCAAAGGATTGAAGGACCAACAAAGATCTACCCAACATCTGAAATGGAATACCTGCATAATAGGCTGCGGGAGATAAATGCTGAAATTCAGCAGATAGAAGAAGAGAAACAAGCGTTTTTTGAAGGCATAATTAAATTATCATGGAGGGAACGTCCATGAGCCATATAAGCTCGTACGATACTGACATAGTGCTTCAGACGGCGGTCCTACATGGCCGTCCAGTTGAAGAAGATCCAGGGTGGGAGATACTTCAGGAAGCCATCTATGCGTGCGCTGAGGAGATGGATTTGGAGGTGGGGCGCACCATAAGAGATTACTATGGGAGACTTGTCTATTGTGATTGGTCCCTATCTGGCCCTACTTTTGATCGTGGTGTAGGAATAAAGGTAGATAGAAAAACAGGCAGGGTCATGTTTCTGTGCGATACCTACGGTGGCTATGATCTACTAGCGAGAAGAATTAGGGATAGAATTGTCCAAAATTTCACGGCGCTATGTGTGACAAAGGCCCTTTCTGCTCTCAACTACGATGTTGAACTGGAGGAACTGAGGGATCCGATTGAGGGCAAGAAAGTGTTTGTAAAGGGAGTGCTGTGATGACGAGGGAGATACGTATTAATATTGGGGCAGAAGGGCGCATGACAATAGAATTCGTAGGATTTCCAGGAGAAACTTGCTTTGACGAAGCTGAGCTCTTGGCTGGCATTTTAAAAGAAATGGGCCTGTGGGCAGTTCCGATAACAGTGACCCCGAAAACTGCTGAGGAGATAGCTTTAGAAGTAGACGAAGCTGGGCAAGAAATTGATGAAAAAAAGAGGGTGTCTCATTCTTGACAGTGACCACTATTCCGCTAGAGTCGTATATCGAAGTAGAAATAGAAAATGATGTTATTGTGATTTTCGAGAGAGCAGGCGATGGTAAGACCCAGGAGCTTGTAGATTTGCTTAGGCGGTACGGGTTGGATTTGACTGTTCGCGTTAACGCTCTTTGTGGTTAAGGAGGTATAACTTGTACGAAAACTATTTAGATGATTCCTGGATAAGGCAAGGGGTGGTTAAGCGCAAAGCCAATTATTCTCCTATTATATGCTTTGAGACTGTAGACCCTAAAAGGATATATCAACTTAAGTCTTTTGCATTGTCGGATCCAGATTTTGCGCATATTGAAAACATATTCTTGTACGATCCATGGGACGGATTGGGCATGCTTAGGATGGGCAGCGAGGGTCCGCGTTTTGAGCCTATCAAGAAGCGGATCCCTACACAAACTGCATTGTCCTCTAGAACTAGGACAGAGGTTTCCACTGATATACAGGCCCTTAAGGCGGCTTTAAAAGAGGTGGACAGCTACTTAAAGGTGTCCCCTACCCTTTTTATTCTGCAGAATCTTTCTGAGGTAAGGGAGTACGACACCGGATTCCAAGCGGCTCTAAGGGCGTGGGCAATAGATCCGTATATTACTGCTAAAGGCTCCTCGGTCATGATTCTTACTCAAGATGTGTCTCGTCTCATGGACGAATTTACCAAAGAGTTTTGCGTCATCATTGAAGTGGATCCTTCTAGCCATGATGAAAGATCGAAACTCATAGAGTCTGTCGCTATGGAACTTGGGGTATCCATAGATGGCTCGAAATTGGAAGCTGCAACGGTAGCCATGTCTGGGCTGAACTTGCATCAGATCGAAAGCATTTTGCTTGAGTCGTATCAAAGGACCAAGGATTTTGATCCCAATGTGATGAAGGAACTTAAATCTGAGATGGTGAAACGATCTAAAATACTGGAGGTGCGGGATCCGCAATACACGTTTGGCGATATTGGCGGTTATCACGCGATCAAGGACTTTATCATAAAATACATGATTAACGTGCTTAAGCGGCCGGAGAGAGCCAGGCATTTTGGACTTGGCTTGCCGAAAGGGCTTTTGTTTTTCGGACCTCCTGGTACAGGAAAGAGCTTGTTTGCCAATGCTCTTGCCAGCGAAGTTCAGCTTCCTTTCATAAATCTGGTTACAGAGAACATATACTCAAAATGGCTAGGTGAGTCAGGACAAAACATGAAAAACGCGATTACTTTGGCAGAAAAAATGTCTCCTGCCATAGTTTTTGTTGATGAGATAGATAGGTTTGGCAAGAGAACTGGGGCAGCGGCAGGTTCGGCTGAAGAAGAAACTCAGAGGGTGTTTTCCCAGTTTCTCGAGTGGCTAGGTATGCCTGATAGGTCTGCCATAATAGTTGGTACTACTAACGTTCCAGAGCACTTGGATGACGCGTTTTTGCGGGCAGGGAGATTTGATTACAAGATTCCCTTTTTGTACCCAGGACCTCAAGCTAGGCACGAGATTCTCATGGTACACTTAGGATTAACAGAAGGGTCCAGCAAGAAACGGGCTCCTCTGGAAATCGGAGAGGACGAGATCGGAGATTTTCTATGGGAAGAGATCGTACCGTTGACCCATAATTTTTCCTGTGCTGAGTTGGAAGAATTGATAATTAGGTCCAAGAGGATTGCGTTTGATAAAGAGAAAGATGCGATTGGAAAGCAAGAAATTTTACAGGCTACGAAGACCTTTAGAATTGATTCGTCATACCGAAAGCATGTAGTTGAGATGTGCATGCAACAGGCGAGAAGGTTTACTGACGATCAGTCTTTTCTTGACGCTATTGAAGAAGAGAATAGAATGTATGAGAATAGTAGGAAGAGTTCTTTGGCGCGATAGCAGTTTATATATTACTTGAATTATCACAGATTATTAAAAGATTATTACAAAGGAAGAAGGAGTGTTAGGTGAAGGAAAAGGTACAAGAAGTTTTGGAGAAAATCAGACCATCTCTCCAGTTTGATGGTGGGGATGTAGAATTGGTTGACGTAACTGAAGATGGAATTGTGAAGGTGAGGCTTACCGGTGCATGTGGGTCGTGTCCCTTTGCTACCATGACGTTGAAGGCTGGAATAGAGCGCATTTTGAAGCAAGAGATTCCAGAAATTAAAGAAGTACAAGAAGTAAGTGCTTCACGGTCTATCTAGGATAGCATCAAAATGATACCATTAAGAATCGGCGTGGTACCTTATAGGCGTACTGCTTAAGTGGGGTCATCGTTTCCCACCCTTATTTATTGGGGCATCTGAAAGAGGTGCTTACCAGTTGGAAACAAATGGGGAGAAGTTCTCAGTGGATGTAAAGAAGATTATTGTAGGTGGCTTAGTGTCGTTAGCGCTAAGCCTATCTTGTATATGGCTAATTATGAAATTCACTGGCGCTGAAAGTATACGCATGAACCTTTCTACAATTGGTTTGTCTACGATACTTTTTTCGCTTATGCTTGTGGCTGCAAGTTGGGTAGTCGATGCTATGAAACTAAAGATCCTTAGCGCTGCCATGGGCGGGCATGTGGGTATTTGGGATGCAATCAAGATAACAGTTGCAGGTTCCTTTGTTGCAGGCATTACGCCGTTTGATTCAGGAGGAGAGCCTCTCAAGATTTATTTTCTTCACAAGCGCGATTTGGGCATAGGGGGAGCTACTGCAGTTGTCACTTTAGGCGCTCTCTTGCATAGCATTGCCCGTTTCATTTTGTGGCTGTCTGCACCAATTTTGCTGTTGGTAACAGGCACCAAGTTAGGGTTTTCCGCCGCAGCCAAGACTACGATTGCAATTGGTGTGTCCTTATACATGCTTTTGATGGCATTGATAATTGCAATGATAGTATGGCCTCAGTGGGTCGAAATAGTTACCAAGAAGTTGCTGGGCATGAAGGTAATAAGGAAAGTGGTGCCGGAATCATTAGTAAATTCCATAATTGAGAAGGTAGAAACCAGCGTAAAGGAGTTTAGGGAAGGGATAGATAAAGTAAAAGAAAGTGGTAGCCACGCAGTAATCGCGTTGGTTCTGAGTATAGCGTATTGGCTTTTGATCATCTCTGTCCCTGTTCTCATAGTTCGTTCCATGGTTCCGCAGGTTTCGTATGCTGAAGTTTTCTTTGTGTCTATGACCGTTTATCTTGTTATGGCTTTTATACCTACCCCTGGTTCAAGTGGAGGAGCAGAGGCTGGATCTGCCTTCTTCTTTTCGACCATATTGCCTTCGAGGCTGCTAGGGGCTTTTGTAGTGATTTGGCGTGTTATCACTTATTACTTTACAATGGTAGTAGGAGCCATAGTAATTGCTTCGGAGACTATAAGTTGGTCAATGAAAAAGTCCCAGCCTAGTGAGTTAGATTGAAGTATCGGGAACCCTTTTGGGATATAATAATGATGTGGTCAGTGTTTTTACTGGGTGAACATTTGCAGGGCTAATTTGTTTGACGAAATCCTCTGCTTTAGGTATACTATCTCACGAGCCACTTATGTGGCGTACTTGGGCGAATAGCTCAGCGGGAGAGCACCTGCCTTACACGCAGGGGGTCACAGGTTCAATCCCTGTTTCGCCCACCAACGAGAACGCGGAGGCGTGGTGTAGCCGGTCTAACATACGTGCCTGTCACGCACGAGATCGCGGGTTCAAATCCCGTCGCCTCCGCCATACTATCTCAAGGGGTAAGAGGTGTACTGGCTAGGACAAGAGGTTATGCCGCGGTAGCTCAGTCGGTAGAGC
>DGFF01000011.1:52072-53671 GCA_002391545.1 Candidatus Fermentithermobacillaceae bacterium UBA3907
GGTAGAGCATCGCCTTGCCAAGGCGAGGGCCGCGGGTTCAAATCCCGTCTTCCGCTCCATTACATTTGCCATTACATTCAAACATTTAGATCAAAAGACACATAAAAGACGCAAGGGCGACATAGCCAAGTGGTAAGGCAGGGGTCTGCAAAACCCTTATCCCCGGTTCGAATCCGGGTGTCGCCTCCACAATAATATGGGCGGTTAGCTCAGTCGGCTAGAGCGCTTGCTTGACATGCAAGAGGTCACAGGTTCAAGTCCTGTACCGCCCACCATCGAAGCATGGGGACGGTTCTGCTGCTTCAACTACTTCAAACAGTTACATCTTGTTACGTAATTCTTCCATTTTTAGAGCAGGTGTTTGGTATTTTTTATATAAAACGTAGAAGCGGAGGAACGGAGGAGACGGGTGGAGCGGAGGGGACGGGGGTTTCTGCTTCTTTCTGCGAAGCAGAAACCCCCGTCCCTTTTGCTCTTTTGCTTTTTTGCTTAAAGGTTTTCGGGCTGGCAGTCGAGAAATTGTGTTCTTGTACGAAGAACACAATTACCGAAAAGAATAGAACAGGAGGATTTTCTATGGATGAGAGATTGATGCTTCTAAAGGAAATGTCGGAGCTTCCAGGGGTATCTGGGTTTGAGGATGAGGTTAGAAAATATATAAGAGGTCATATGGAGGAGTTCTCAGAGGTTACCAAAGACAATATTGGTAGTCTGATATGCAAGAAGCAGGGTCTAAACGAGACGCCTAAAATCATGATCGCCGGTCATATGGATGAGATCGGGATGATGGTGACCTACATAACCAAAGAAGGGTTTTTGAAGTTTCAGACCCTAGGCGGTTGGTGGGAACAGGTTATGTTAGCCCAGCGCGTTGTGGTAAAGACATCTAACGGTGACGTTCCAGGAATAATAGGCTCTAAGCCACCTCACATTTTGAAGTCTGAGGAAAGGAAGAAAGTAACCGAAAAAGACCAAATGTTTATAGACATAGGTGCGTCGAGCAAAGAGGATGCCGAAAGCATGGGGGTTATGCCAGGAGATCCGGTGGTACCATATTCGCCTTTTCAACAGATGAAGAACCCCAAATATCTTATGGGAAAGGCATGGGACAATCGTGTGGGATGTGCAATCTTCATGGAGGTCATAAAAGAACTGTCGAAAGAAGATCATCCTAACACTATTTATGGTGTAGGAACAGTTCAAGAAGAAGTCGGCTTGCGAGGGGCAACTACTAGCGTCGCAGCGGTGGAACCGGATATAGGTTTTGCCTTGGAAGTGGACATTGCAGGAGATACTCCGGGAATACAGGAATTCGAGGCTCAGGCCAAGTTAGGCAAGGGACCAAGCATACTTCTTTACGATAGTTCCATGGTTCCCCATCGAAAGCTCAGAGATTTCGTAATTCAAACAGCAAAAGAGTCTAATATCCCCATACAGTTCAACGCCATGGCAGGCGGAGGCACAGATGCAGGACGCATACATCTATACAAAACAGGAGTACCTAGCCTCGTCATCGGAGTACCCGCTAGGTATATTCACAGCCACGCTGGAATCATCCACAGAGATGATTTTGACGGCGCAGTTTCTCTTCTAGTTGAA
>DGFF01000011.1:53936-54981 GCA_002391545.1 Candidatus Fermentithermobacillaceae bacterium UBA3907
GCAAGCAGGGGGCAAGCAAAGGGGACGGGGGTTTCTGCTTCGTGCCCTTTGTTAGCCTTGGAGTTCAGACTCGGCTACCACGGCTACCACTGACTACTCGTCATCTAGTCGGACAATTTCTTTGACTTTACAGTTTATCAACCATAATTCAGAAGAATTTAATGAACCGAAAGAACTGCCAACCGGCTTTTCCCAGTTTTCAGGGAATCCCAAGCGGTGGTATAATCCTGCTCCTTCAGAGAGACCACCAGTGTAAACAAAAAGATTGCATTGGGCGTAGCCTATGAGCGTGCTAATACTACTGTACTTGCCACCCATAAACGCACTATGCTAGACCTCGGAGCAAACAGGTCGGATCCAGGTGCCATCTTCGCTCGTAATTTCAAAAGGGACGTTACGGGCCAATGATCTAATATCCTGTATGGAATTGAGATGATTTTGTTCTAGGAATTGCTTAACTAGATCCCTTTTCAAATCCCCTGCCATTGTTTCTGGTTGTTCTGGCTCAATCTTGTGCAACCTTTGCAAGATATCCTGGAAATCCGGTTTGGTAGTAATATTTACTACGCCTCCTTCTTTACCATTTGTATCCTACTAAACATCACGGTCTAACGCCTTAGTAAGCCATCTAATAGGAACCGTAGTCCTTCCATTAATAATTTGCGCTGGAACATCTGCCTTAATTTCCTGGTCGTTGACAATTAAGTCGATAACTAAATTGATTGGGCTAGCGGCAAAACCTGCTGTAGCGAGAGGGACAGTTAAAAAGATAGCACCTATAACTATCGAGCACTTTTTCTTCACTGTTAATCTCCCCTTAAAAATCTTTCCTGCATTTGGTATAGATGTACAAACCGGTTGTTTCATTCCGCTGCTGGCAAAAAATCTTCGCAATCGCAACAGAGTCACCTTCGTGTTAATTCGGTAAACCTTAGCGTCACAAACATCTCACTAAAGCCGCAAAATACTTTAAGCAAGCATCAAGGTAATAGGCGATACAGAGTGGAATAGGTAGCCATTAGGATAGACGCGGCAAGACTGAAGG
>DGFF01000003.1 GCA_002391545.1 Candidatus Fermentithermobacillaceae bacterium UBA3907
AGATGTGTATTTGAGTCTAGGGGTACACCTGCGCAGCAGGAGCTCTTGAATCACATATCTGAGGCGGTAGGCGTAGAGGACATAGCAGAATACAGTCGCAAAGCTGAACTGACCGAATATATGAAACTAACCAACGATGTAATGGCAGCGCTGGTTTGGTACAAGCGTTTCGCCGTGTCTGTGCTCAAAGTCGAATCTGGCATGGACGAAGATGCAGGTGGTGAGACACAGTGAAGAGCAACACACGAAGGCAGTGTTTGAGTGAAAAAAAGCACACCATAACGACTAACGCAGGCCTTTGGCTAGATAAGTATATAAGGGACCAAGATCGCGAAGGCACAAGTCGGCGTGAACTGGTTGAAGAAGTAGCAGGTATACTACAGCCTGAATGGTACGAGCAGTGGTTTGCACGTTGGAAATCTTGCTTAGAAGAAAGCGGAGCGAAGATGAGAGAGGCGCAAGTCTTAGGACGGATGGCAGTGGGCCTAGGAACAGACAGCGTTCTAGAAACATCTATATCCCTTCACCACACAATAGGTGTCCCCTACATACCAGGTACTGCACTCAAGGGAGTAGCATCATCTTTTGCAAGGAAGCGCCTAGGTGATGAATGGTTGCCCCAAGCAGAGAACGGATCGCATTCTATAATGTTTGGCAATACTGATACTGCGGGTTATGTAACCTTCTTCGATGCCATGCCTTTGCCTAATCAAAGTAAGCTATTTCTAGATGTGATGACAGTGCATCATCCAGAATATTACAAAACCGGTACTACTCCGCCTGCAGACTGGGATAACCCTAACCCTGTGCCCTTTTTATCTGCGAATGGCCGTTACTTGATCGCTCTTGCAGGGCCTGAAGAATGGGTTGAAGCCGCCTTTTCGATCTTAGAGTACTCATTAGAAAGCGTTGGCGTTGGGGCCAAAACCAGTAGCGGATACGGACGGTTGAAGTTTGTGGGACAGCCTTTAGTTTCTCCTGATGAACAAATAGTCGATAACTTCATAAGAGAGATCGATAGTCTGAGTAAAGCGGACGTTGCAGGATCAATACACTCATATTATGAGCACTGGAAAGAACTTGATGTTGATCCCAAAAACAAACGGCGCCTTGCCGAAGCTATAGTAGCAAAAATTAAGGAAGCAGGACGTGAAAAGAAGACTAAAGATAAGGCGTGGTACAAGGAGTTGATAGATTTCCTAGAATAAGCTGCAGATGGCATCATAAGTAGCAACAAAGAAAACATCATCTTCACACTAGGTGGTAGGAAGCGAATCTGCCACCTAGTGCTCATTTTATGCTAGGGTGACTCTAGAAGGTGAATCTGCAAACTCAGGGAAATTCGTTCACATCCCCTACCACTCCACCTCATATTGGCCTAACCCAAATGCAGCATTCTTCCCCACATTCAAGAAAGATCCGTACAGAAGCAACGGCAAGAACTGTCTCAGATCCCCTCTGTACCTTATTTTCCCTACAAACCCGCTAAAATCCATGGTCCGCTTGCTTCGCCCTGAATAACGAATCCACTCTTTCCACTGAATACTCAGGTTGTCATGGGAAACTTGCTCAGCACGTTCAATCTGATCTCTGAAATCTGTCTCCATCTCAATCCCTTGGTAAAAATACGTTATAGTTGACACTCTCCTGAGAAGATTCCTAACTAAAACATGGAATTCAGGTACTTTTACAAAAGCATCTTTGTATTTGAGCCTGGTCATGGATACAAAATTCAGAGTTATGCTATCTCCTCTGGCCTTTCCGAGTTCTTCATCTATGGCTCCACCTGTAACAATATGATGTCCTTCGCCTGCGAACATATTTTCAGTGCCATCGTACACTACTATAGATTCATGAGTAAAAGGATTAACCGAGAGCACCTCGTCCAACTTGGCTTTTGATCGCCTCCCTTTCCGCCAAAGCCCAAAGCCATCTTCTCCTAGGACTTTGAAAGTCACTACAAAATAGGGCAGAAACGAAATTACATTACCTGCCAGCACAACCTCCCATTCTAAGTGGTCACCAGGCATAAGTATAGTCCTGGCATCCGAAGGAGCCCTTATCACAAAAGGGCGAGGAATATCTTGAAGGTTTCTGAGGCGCTTCGCCCCCTTTGGCGGAGACGGTTCAAAAACGATTTTATACGGACATTTATCCCCAAAAGCACACTCAGTGCAGTTAGCATTCACCCCTGAAGTTTCCAAACCCCTCAAATAGCACGTCAGCCGCTTGAACGTAGTCCCAAACCCACCTCTTATCACACCGCCTTTGAACTCTGGCAGTTCCATAGGTTCTTCTATCTCCATGCTAAACCGGTAAAGACCTAGTTCTAATCCAATGTCCTGTCCGAGCAACATAAGAACCTCCTCTCGGTTCCAATCGGACCCAAAAATCGGGCTACCTCTCACGCTCTTATTAGATCCTGCACCTCAGAATTCCTGTTAGAGAAATATACAATCTGCTGCCCAATATCTACACCTGCCTGATCATCCTATTTCCTACAGTAAGTGAAGGAATTACTTAACATGCTATAGAATCACCTACACAGCAGTTTATCTGCGGAGACGATATTTTGCGCCTTAAGAACTAATTTGGAGGATCTCACTCACATGCCAAGTAAGCAAAAAACTGACCGTAAATCAGATTTACACGTATACCTTCTTGCCCTTTTAGGCATGGTAATTGGCATTGCCCTCATTTTTACATCGTGCGCACCTGAACTAACGGTCGAACAAAGATTAGCAGACTTCGAATACCTATTTGCGGTCCTCAGAGAAAACCATCCCTATCTCGCTCTTAAAGCAAGAGTTGAAAACTACGACTGGCTGGCTCACGAAAAAGAGTTTGAGAATGCTGTGCGAAAAAGCGGAAGCGAAGCTGCATTCGCCCGCTGTATCCAAGAAATGCTCCTTCTGATCAATAACGGCCACACAAGCGTAATGGACCCTTTAACCTTCCGAAATGTGCAAAGCGCCCCCAAGGAGATGAGCCCTTGGATTTATCAAGCCATAAAGACAGACATAGAAACAGTGTACCACTGGTATCAATTGGCAACCAAAGAGCAAAGGTACCCCCAAAATATAAGCCTGCCATTTAGGGCGAGATATGTGGAAGGCGAGTACATAGTTTACTGGACCTCAGACGAACTCACTGCGAGGTCAAAAGTCTTTCCGGGGCAAATAATCCGCACTGTAAATGCTAAGCCGGTGCACGAATACGTTGAAAGTCTACGAGGTAAAACTTGGCTGAGATACGATCCACTAAGAGAACGTTTATTTATGCTCGAGTTCATGCCTCCTTATAGGGGCAGACCTTTACATATAGTTTTTGAGGATGAACTCAAGACCTTTGTAGACGTAATATTGAGTTTTACCGAGGTGCCCCAACAAATTCAACCTCCTGTGTTTCCCACTGGAGTGTGGGACATGCCTAACGTATACACCACTACTTTGGCAGATGGCCAAGTCGGGTACGTTCATATCGCTCAAATGACAGGTTACAGCCTTTCTGGATACGAAAAAGAATTACTCTTGTCCTTTTTCTCTGAAATTAAGGGCTTACCTGCCCTTATAATTGACATAAGAAACAATACAGGTGGAAGCAACCTATACTGGATGCTCAACATAGTAAGACCCCTGGCTACACAGCCTATTACTGGAATCAACATAAGCGCATACAGATCAGGAACATACATAATGCCTTTTCTTTTCACGGAACAAAGTTCAGACACAATTACAGATGAATACACCATAGAACGCACTGTGATACCTAAGTCCGAGCTCAAATCTGTTCTCACTCCAACTCAGATGAAAAACTTGCCTCCTGAGATACTTACACCAGATTTTGTCGACCCTATAATGTGCCGAACCACTGTGTATCCTTCTTTAGAATGCCCGTTTAACGGCAAAATCTTTCTACTCGTAGACTACGAAGTGTTTTCTGCAGCTGATTGCTTCGCCCAATTCTGCAAATACTCTGGTTGGGCACAGGTAGTAGGTCAACATACAGCAGGTGATGCTAGCTATTCAAACATCGTACTCGTAACTCTACCTAATAGCGGAATGGTTGTTAAGTTTCCTCCTGACATGGGACTAAATCCAGACTTTTCTGCTAGCGAAGAGATGCACACTGCTCCCGATGTTATAGTTGAACAAGATCCTAAGATGATAGTAGAGTACGCTCAGGCGATTAAGAACGGTGAAAAATTCCCTGAGCCAGATCCAAAATATGACGCGGTTTTAGCAAAATGCCTAGAGTTGGCACTAGGTGAAGAGCCATAGGTTTACGATGCAATTATCTTTTTTGATCTATTGGTCAGTGTTTTCTCCTGTAACTCTCTGTTAAACAGCATTTTATTTTATAAGCCATCGCCTCCGTATTCTGCCTCTCCCAATCGGAAGATGTGATTTGACCTAGACTAGTATGAACCCCTATCCAAAAACATGGCACGTCTTAAAACAAGAACGCCGTTCCCTCTACGTCGATGCCAGCCCATTTGCAGTCTACACTAGTTTACTTCTACCACTGCAAGTGCTGCAATTTCCAAACTGACAAAAGCACACTAAAGGTGCTGAAGCAGTTAGTTTGCCAGTGTT
>DGFF01000083.1:0-417 GCA_002391545.1 Candidatus Fermentithermobacillaceae bacterium UBA3907
TGTGTTTATTACACATGCAATTTTCGACCATTAATGACATAATAGAGGTTAGCCTTAGGACACCGATTTGTTTCAAGCAATACTTTAGGATGACTTGCTAGAGTAAGCAGAGAATGAACTGTCAGGGCGATTTTTGTGCTGAGCAACCACACATGTCATAATGGTATGCACAAAGTTTTAGGTGCAAGAGACAAAAAACGGATGGGATACGTAAAGATACGTGAAGATACGTGAAGATACGTATAAGAAAGGAGACGTGATCGTCAAGCTATGTTGTCAAAATCTAAGATCATGGCGGTCCTTGTGACCTTTAGTTTAGTTTTGGTATTGTTGATGGGCCTCCTTGAGACCCAGATGATTCAATCTTACTTCCTGGATTATTCCGTAGAACAGCTTACATATAGTTTAGACCAAATA
>DGFF01000083.1:729-3308 GCA_002391545.1 Candidatus Fermentithermobacillaceae bacterium UBA3907
GATCCAAAATCCATATCGGCTACTGTACAAAATGGGGAATTCAATTCGTTCAAAATTCCTTCAGCCGGTAAAGGTCAAATCGCAGTCGCAGGTCCATGGCAGACAGGAGAAGTCATTTCAGGAGCTCTCCTCCTTATAGGACCTTTACAAACATACGCCAAAGAAGGAGTCCGAGACCTATCACCATTTTTCGTGAAAGCAGGCTGTGCAACCTTGATAGTCGGCATAGCAGCCTCCTTCTTCCTTTCAAACGTACTGCAGAAGCATGGGGACGGTTCTGATGCTTCCGTGCGAACCGAAAGAGAGGTTTTGGTTGAGTCTGCACTGCCTGAAGAAGTACATGAGAAGACATGCGATGAACTCTTAGACAAATCCTTGACCGAAAAACCTCCTGAGGAGACACCTGATGAAGATGTAGAGGAATCGGTACCCGAAGAATGAAACGAAAATAGAACGTAGAACGTAAGGGGAAACACAGACGGAAGCGTAGGAACCGTCCAGATGTTTCCCCTTCTTTTTACTCGATTCTAATCGGTTCTAAAAGGTGAAGCAGAAACCCCCGTCCCTTTTGCTTCCCTTTTGCTTCGCCGCCTTGAAGCAGAAACCCCTGTCCCTTGTGCTTCGCTTTTGCTTCCCTTTTGCTTCGTAAAACGCACATAAATAAGGCAGCCGCTAGGCGCGCTAGCAGCTGCCTCGATGACGTAGTGCTAAGACCGCTATCCTGAGATACTTTGTATATATTCGTTTAGTTTTTTTACAAATTCTGCTGCGTCTTCTTTCCCTGTTCTCTTCAAGAGTTCTCCGAGGGATGATGGGTATGCGCCAGAGCACGAAAAGGGACTAACTCCATTCTCAATGAAGAAACTCATGGTCTCAGGGAATTTGTTCAATATTTCCTCTACTAGCGTATCCAAAGTAACCGTCATTTAATATAATCCTGCCCTCTCTTCGGTCATGCTAATCATAATGCTCTTTTTCTGAGTATAATGATCCAGTATCATCAAATGGGTTTCTCTACCAATTCCCGACTTCTTGTAGCCGCCAAAGGGCACGTGAGCGGGAAGATTGTTGTAGTCATTGACCCACATACGACCAGTTTCTATGCCCCTGGCTACCCTAAGCGCTCTATTAATATCTTTAGTCCAGACGGCTCCGCCCAAGCCGTACTCGCTTTCATTGGCCAGTCTGATTACTTCCTCTTCGTCCTTGAACTTCAGGAAGCATGCAACAGGACCAAAAATCTCTTCTTGGGCGACTCTCATCTTGTTGTCCACATCTGCCAGAATAGTCGGTTCCATGAACGCCCCTTTGTCGAGGCCGTTCTCAGTAAGACGTTTGCCTCCACATGCCAGTCTAGCCCCTTCTTCCTGGCCGATCTTGACATAGCTAAGAATCTTTTGTAGCTGCAATTCATTTATCTGTGAACCCATCATCGTATCTTCTTCCCAAGGCAAACCAACCTTGACTTTGCTGAAGGCATCAACGCAGTCCGCAAGGAATTCATCATAGATATCTTCATGAACAAATACTCTTGAACCGGCGCAGCATACCTGTCCTTGGTTGAATAGTATGCCTATCTGTACTCCTTCAAGTGCTTTGTCTCGGGGGCAATCAGGGAAGATAATATTGGCAGATTTCCCGCCCAACTCGAGAGTAGCCGGAATCAGTTTTTTCGCGGCAGCTTCTGCTACCGTGTACCCTACTTCAGTAGAGCCAGTAAACGCAAGTTTCCTAAACCCGGGATGCTCCAGCATATACTGTCCCGTGGTCGCACCGCTACCCGTGACTATGTTAACAACACCTGGTGGTAATACTTCGTTGATGAGTTTGCCTAATTCCAAGAGGCTAAGAGGAGTTAGGCAGGACGGTTTGATCACCACAGTACACCCTGCTGCTAGAGCTGGAGCCAGCTTCCATGCAGCCATCAGCAAAGGAAAGTTCCAAGGAATAATTTGACCAACTACACCAATAGGTTCGCTCAGAATAATGCTAAGTGTATTTTTATCAATCATTACTGCTCTGCCTTCATCAGCCCTTATCGCTCCTGCAAAATAGCGGAAATGGTCAGAGCTTAGGGGAACGTCGATGGTTCTTGTCTCGCGAATTGGCTTTCCATTGTCCAGAGTTTCTATTAAGGCTAGTTTTTCAGCATTTTCATCAATTAAATCTGCAATTTTTAGAAGGATAGAGGATCTTTCCTGGGGGCTGACATCTTTCCAAGTCTCGAACGCCTTCCACGCAGCTTGTACTGCCATGTCCACGTCTTCTTGTGACGCCTGAGCACACGTTGCCAGTAAAGTACCGTCGGCAGGGCAGTAGGTTTCAAAGGTGGCGCCATCTTTAGCATCAACCCATTTCCCATCGATTAGCAACTTGTAGTGACTATCTATGGGTCTTTCCAACTGAACTCTCTCCTTTCTTTCATTAACCTAGATCTTTTCTTAACCTAAAATCATAGGCATTTTACCCGCAATACCCATCATCTTCGTCCCAATATATATTATACCCAACGCATATTCGATCAAACAACCTATGAATTGCATATATTACCGTTCAACACTCCTCCAATTCCACATTGC
>DGFF01000066.1 GCA_002391545.1 Candidatus Fermentithermobacillaceae bacterium UBA3907
GCAAATCGCATCACCTACAATCTATGCGCCGACAGAGGGCGAAAACTAGGTCGCAGTTTAGTTGAGCAATCTTTAGATGGCAGTGAGTATCTAAAAGCGACAGTTTCAAGCAGCGAGCCTACACCCGCTGATGCGTATGAGGATGAGGAGCTTAGTGAAATAGTTCAAGACGCTGTAAACCAACTACAAGATGGTTACAGAGAACTGGTGATAATGTTTCATCTAGAAGGTTATTCAATTAAAGAAATTGCTGAAATTACAGGGTTAAAGGAAACCGTCATCAAGAACAGATTATATAGGGGCAGGAAAGCCCTAAAAGAAATTCTTTTGAATGAGGGATTTACCTGGTGACGAATGGTTTCAATAGATAGAACCGATGTGTGCTGGTGTCCTGAAAAGGAAAGTCAGGAGGTGGAATTGTGCAGCACAGTAGATGTCCCGACGAATATGAGATAGAGCAGTATTACTACGGACAATTATCTCTCCTGAAGGGTAGGTTGATAAAATCTCACTTACAGAGGTGCTCAAGATGCAGCGAGATACTTGAGGAAGTGAAAAGATTCGACCAGGTGTTCCTCAATGTAGCTGTTGTTGAGCCACCTCCTGAACTAAGCGCTCTGATCATGCAGTCTGTTGCAGAAGCACAGGGTCAGGCGGCCCGAGAAATACAGATGGTTTATGATTCAAGAGGTGATTTCCGCAGTACTAGCCAAGGGGCAGAGTCTGGCAGAGGGTGGAGAATCCCATGGGCAGCTGTAGCCACCGTAGCAGTACTGCTTCTTGCCTTTATATATAATGGTGGATTTAGCGGCTATTGGAGTTTTGCCAATCGAGATACTGTCATAATGGGGTGGACAGATCTTGAGAGCCTACTTGAAATGGTAGAAGCCAATGTGCTATGGATAACGTTTAGGCAGGTAGTAGCTGCTATGAAAGTGGATCTGTTCTTCACTTGGGAGATTCTCGCTCGTGTATTACCTGTTCATTTCATTAACGTATTATTCTGTAGTTGCTTAGTGGTTGTGATTTACGTGGAAAAAGTTCTACGGTTGCGAAGTGGAGGACACAAAGATGAAGAAACTTTACAGATCTAAAGAGAATAAGATTATAGGGGGAGTGTGCGGAGCACTAGCAGACTATTTTGAGATTGACCCGACCATAGTTCGATTGGCTTACGTCCTTCTCACCCTATTGTTTCCTAGCCTTTTTCTTCTGTACATTATTGCTTGGATAATCATACCTGAAGGTCCTGAGGATGTGGTCTGCGAGACTGATGGTGCTGCAAAACTTCAGGTTGATACACGATCACAAGCGCAAACTGCATCTGAGATTTTGTGTGAAGATACCGAGAAGGTTGAGCCTGGGCCCGAAGGGGAGATTCTTAGCAACGAATCTGGAAACTTTACGCAGGTAGTTCCTGAGTCCCATAATTCACCTGCGACACCTCCTCAAAAAGAGGGTGCGCCAACTGATAGAACTCGGGAATTCTTTGGGTATTTTTTCATAACCCTGGGCGTCTTGGCCTTGATAAAGAAATACGTGCCCCATGTATGGCGCTTGCCAGTAGTTTTTGTCAGGACATGGTGGCCAGTAGCTATAATTGCCCTTGGAATCGCGCTGATCGTAACCGGGTTGAGAGGAGGAAAATGACTGTGGGGAGCCGGATTGTAAAAGGTTTACTCATCGTATTAATAGGTGTAATTCTTCTGCTTAACACTACAGGAATATTGGCGTGGTCTGTTTGGAGAACGGCCCTTGGTCTTTGGCCTATAATTATAATAGGAATTGGGTTACACCTCATTTTTCCGGAGAAAAAAGTGCCTTGGATTGCCTTATCGCTGATAGTAATATTGGTAGTTGCGACTATTAGCTCATATTATGTTGCCACATCACACAAGCCTTGGGGAATACACAGAGTACCCAAAAAGGCAAATGGTGCAGTCGTGTTAGAGCACAAGAAGGTGTTTAGTGTACCTGTAGATCCTGAAACATCATTTCTGCACGTCACATTTATTAGCGATGCTCTCGCGCTAGATGGGGAAGGAGATCCAGAATTAGACAATCCAGATTCTCGGATGGCCATGCATGGGGAGTTATACTGGGATAAAGAAGAGCCTCTCGTCAATATTTCCTTGCGGGAGGATGCAGGCGTTCGTGTTAGTGTGGCGTCCCCATCTGCTGGAGTTGAGGATAGGAAAGATCTAAGGTATGTTTGCATCGGAAAGTTTAACCCTGGGTTTGCTACTCAAATCGATATAGCCGCAGGGACGGCTGATATAGATTTGGATGCTACATCTTTTCATCTTAGTCAGTTATCTTTGGCTACTGCCGTTGCTGATGTGAGGCTAGTCTTTGGATTAACTGGAAAGGAAACAAGGGTGAGTATAGCTTCTGGTGTCGTCAACACTGAAGTAATTGTGCCCCAAGATGCAGGAGTTAGGGTTTTCGTCTCAAGTGCGCCAATTTTCACGCAAGTGAAATTCGAGGAACTGGAGTTTACCAAACAAGGTAATACATGGGCGTCCAAAAACTTCTCCAGCGCTTCAACTAAAATCGATTTCCAAGTCGATTGCGGTATAGGAAGTATTACCGTCAAAAAAGCCCCGTAGTTTCACCAAAGGTGCAATAAAGGTAGATATAATAAGTCTATGAGTTATAATACTTTTACACCGGATTAGCTGATTACTTTGGTCGCAACACCTCATAATAGATGGTAAAAAAGAAGCAGGTATGTCAATATTAGGAAGGTGATAGAGAATCGTGCGTGTAGGAATACCACGATGCCTAAGCTTTTATTATTTGTTTCCTTTATATAGGACCTTTCTAGACGAACTAGGGGTTCCTTTTGTTGAAACCTCTCCTTCTACTTTGAAGGATTTGGAGAATCTAGGTTTGTGCCCTACAGATGAGCCTTGCGTTTCTGTAAAGGTGGTTTTCCCTCACGCTGCTAAGTTACTTGAGCAGGGAGTAGATGCCTTATTCATTCCAACTATCGTCTCTTTGGAAAAAGAGAGTTTCTGTTGTCCAAAGATGATGGGTTTGCCTTCTATGATCAAGTCAGGTTTCGAACTATCAGATTCGCAGATAATAAGCCCGGTAATAGACGTCAGGGATAATCCCCGGAGATGGCCGCGAACATGGATTCGGGCGGGTAAACAAATGGGGATAGATGATTCTAGGCGAATTCAGCGCGCTTTCGACAAAGCCTGGAACACCTGGAAGGACACAGAGCGAATGATGAGCCAATTTGGATTGCCAGTGGCTAATGTAATCGACAGTTATTATACAGGTGAAACTCGGGAACAGGTTATAGATAGATACGGGCTCGTTTCCTGCGGTGCAAATCTGGGCGATCGGCAAGGGCTTCCGGCTATAGATCGCATCGAGTCAGATGAACCTATAACAGCGGTTATGGGCCACAGCTATATTTTGAACGATATCTTTGGTCAGGTTATTTTAAAGTATGCATCAACGCACGGTCCCGTCATTCTGCCTGAAATGGTCCCTGAAGAGTATGGGAGGCAGGCTTTGGCGAGCATATTTGAAGGGGAAAAAATGTGGACCATTGAAGGGCATATATTGGGTGGCTGTCTCCATCTCATCAGGAATCATAAGGTAGATAGGATAATATTAGTGACTTCGTTTTCGTGTGGCCCTCTTTCTATAATCGAGAATTATATAGAAAAAGAGGCCGATGAGTATGGTATTCCCCTTTTGTATCTAGCTGTAGATGAGCATACTGGTGAGGCAGGTCTTATCACTAGGATGGAAGCTTTTATGGATGCCTGCAAGTCCAGGCATCGCGAGCAATTAAGTGATATACCAGTTGCGATAGCAGGTCCTACTTCATCTGTAGATTGTCACGAAGAAACTGCACCTTTGGTAGTCCCGGTTGCAAGAAACGATCGGGTAGGCGTAGTTAACATGGGACACCTTGATGTGGCGGTAGGCACTGTTTTTGAAAAGTTGGGTGTGAACGCGAAAATAGCCGACCCGTTATCTGACGATGTTGTGAACCTGGGTAGGGAGCTTGCGCCTGAGTTCATATGCTACCCTATGGTCACCCTCTTGGGGCAGATCCGTTCCCTTCTTCATGAGGGGATATCCAGGATAGTAATGATTCAAGGCAAAGGGAAGTGTCGATTGGGATGGTATGCTCAAATCATGGAAGAACTACTGCTACGTGCAGGGTACGATGTTAAGATTTACAAAGTAGATTCGCCGTTTCCATTACAAGAAAAGTTGAGACCGCTCCTGGCAGAGCTTAAAGAGATATTTGGCAGTCCAAAAGTAGGGGACGTTATAAATGCCCTTGTTCTAGCCTTAAAGAAAATGTTTTTCACAGATGAGGCCAACGATATACTTTTCGAAGTACGCGCCAAAGAAAAGGTAAGAGGTAGTGGAGACAAGATATATAATAGATTCATAAGAAGGATGGAGAAGGCAGAGAGCCTAAGTGAGTTGAAAGCCCTTTTTAAAGAATATAAACGACAGATGGACAGTGTTTCCCTTGGCGACGTTGAACCTTTAAAGGTTATGATAGTTGGCGAGATTTACGTAATCAACGAGCCGTTCGTTACAAAAGAAATCGAGAGAATGCTTGGGTCCTTGGAGCAAAGAGTCAGGGTATATAAGAATCTTGATGTAAGCTCTTGGGTGAAAACCCATTTGTTGTTTATGCCCGACGCGTTATTGAGGCACAGGCGCGTAGCTAAGGCAGCTAGTAGTTACCTACCTGTAGGCGTAGGAGGCCATGGCCTGGAGTCCATTGGAGAAACTGTACTCGCCAAGAAGGCGGGTATGGATGGGGTAGTTCATCTGTTTCCGTTTACGTGTATGCCTGAGATCATAGCCCAGAATATACTGGTACAGGTATCAGAAGATCTTGATATGCCGGTTTTATCGCTGATGATCTCAGAGCAGACAGGTGTTGCAGGACTCAAAACTAGAGTGGAAGCTTTTTGCGATGTGCTATATGGAAGAAACAAAAAGCCGATGTCCTTACAGATCGCCATGTAAGAGGTAGTACTTTGGCGCTTAGAAGGAGACAAATTGCATGACGCAACCTGTGGAGAATTCCCGTAGAAAGCGGGTTCGAAATCGTAAACCCTTAGATCTCACCTCCAATATGGTTGGGGCTGAGCGAGATAGGTTTTTGGGTGTAGATGTAGGTAGCGTGACCACTAAGATAGTAATAATAGATGGTCTGGGCAACATAGTCTTTGAAGATTACCTACGTAATGAGGGCGGCCCCATACCTGCAATCCAGAGAGGATTTAACAATGTTTTGGATGCAGGATTTGTAGATTCGATCAAAATGGTAGGTACTACAGGTTCTGGTAGAGAGCTTGCGGGCGTAATTATTGGTGCAGACACTATAAAGAATGAAATTTCCTGTCATGCCAGAGCTGCCTCTACAGCGTACCCTGATGTTGGTACTGTGATCGATATAGGAGGGCAAGATTCAAAGATAATTTTCTTCAAAGATGGATACCCAATTGGATTTAACATGAATACAGTCTGTGCTGCAGGAACAGGGTCGTTTCTAGATCATCAAGCGACTAGGTTAGGCATTTCCATAGAAGATTTCGGGGACCTCGCCCTTAAGGCAGAAGCTCCTGCAAGAATCGCCGGTCGCTGCGGGGTATTTGCAGAGTCAGATCTAATCCACAAGCAACAGTTAGGGTTTGGAATCGAAAATCTGATTGCAGGATTGTGTCTTGCACTAGCGACTAATTACATGACTAACGTAGCAAGGGGGCAACCAATTAGACCTAGAGTACTGTTCCAAGGGGGAGTTGCGGCTAATGCAGGTATGCTTTGGGCCCTTGAACAAAAGATTGGGTTGGAAATAACGGTACCGCCTCATTTTAAGGTCATGGGGGTGTGGGGTGCGGCCCTTTTCGCCCGCGAGAAATACTATGAAAGCGAAGAAGCAACCAAGTTTCGCAATGTGGAGCATATTGCGTCGCTAACAGCACAGAGTAAGGGATTCATCTGCAATGACTGCGCAAACAGTTGTGAAATTCAAGAGATCTTTATCGATGGAATTTTATGCGCTAGGTGGGGTTCCAGATGTGGAAAATGGGACGATTTAACAGTACCTCGAAAGCCCAGACGGCACAAGCAAAAACTGGAATTAACTGTAGAAGATCATATTGTAGAATCGATAGGCGACAGAAAATTGAAATCGAGGACAGGTAGCTCGGAATCTGGTACACAATGATGCTCTGCTAGTTTAGCGTAGATTTTGCACAATGGCCTGTTGGGGGAAAATCATGCTTAGAATAGTTCATGCAGGAGACATACATGCAGGAAGACCTCTTTCGCTTGAATTGGATAGGGAACGCGGATATGTACGGCGTCGAGAAATTGAAATCAGTTTATGGCGGATCGTGGAATTTGCAAAAGAAGAAAATGCTCAAATAATTCTTCTTTCTGGAGACTTATTTGAGCATATTTATACCCGTCAGTCATGGGTTAAAGATGTCTCTTTGCTGTTGGGGACCGTTCCAGGGATTCGTATTTTCATTTCTCCTGGGAACCATGATCCAATGCTTCCCGATTCTTTATACAGGTCAGTGCAATGGCCTGATAACGTTACTATATTCGCTTCTGATAATTTCGCAAAAGTATCCCTGGAAGATATTGGAGTGGATGTATACGGATTAGGATGGGTTTCTTTCACAGAGCGGAGGCGACTCGTCCAGGGATTCAAACCTGAAAGGGCTGACCGCTTTAATATAGTATTGCTTCACGGTGATCTGTCTGAAACCTCAACGTATTTACCAATATCTCCTCGGGACATTGAAATGTCAGGTGCAGACTATTTTGCTTTAGGGCATTACCATGCTCCAACAGTTAGGGACATAGGGAGAACAAAGGTGATATACCCAGGTTGCCCAGAACCGTTGGACTTTGGTGATAAGGGAGAAAGGGGTATTTACTTTGTAACTGCAGAACCTGTAGATTGGGAAGAAGATTTTGTGGTGACCGCGGAGTTTGTACCTATGGCGTCCAGGCTGGTTAGGGAAGAAGAACTGGATGTGACAGGTATAGATACAGGCGAAAAAATAAGGAACGCAATTTTGTCTGTTGCGAGTCCTGATATTCGGAAAAGGGATATGTGGCAGTTGAGCCTTACAGGCAGATTGGATCCAGATTTACCTTTGGAGTTAGATGTCTTGGAGCAAGAACTCAGGGACAATTTCTTCCATCTCAGGCTACTGCCTAAATTTGTGCCAGACTACGATTTGGATCCCTTGTTGGATCCTTCCAATAAAAGCTTGGAGGCCAGGTTTGTTCGAACCCTTAAGGAACTTGAGAGACAAGCTCTTAAAGATGGGGATGATAGGGCAGCTAAGGTGGCGAATCTCGCCATGTACTACGGACTGGATGCCTTACGTCAAGGTGAGATCATTGCGAGGAGGAGAATGACTTAGTTGAAGTTAGTGAGTCTTTGGCCCATCGCGTTTGGGAAATTTCACGCTCAGGAACCTATCGTGCTTGAAGATGGCCTGAATATAATTTTGGGAGATAACGAAAGCGGCAAGAGCACGCTTGGGGCGTTCATATCAGGCATGCTGTACGGTTTTAAGAAAGAAGGTAGGACTCGAATATCCAGAACGCCTGAACATGAAAAGTACCGACCATGGTCAGGTGATGAGTATAGGGGTACCATCGTATACGAGCATGAAGGACGAATTTATCGGGTGGAAAGATGGTTTGATCCAGATATCGTGAAAATCTACGATGAGATTACCGGGGAAGACATTACTGGTGAGTTCGCCCAGGATTCCCGAAAAGAATATAATTTTGCCGAACTTCATTTGGGCCTTTCGGCTAAGGAGTTTAGGAACACTATTTGGATTGGGCAACTCCAAAGCGCTCAGGATAGCGATCTAGGCCTTGAAATCCAAGGTAAACTGGAGAACATCCTGCAAGGGGGAGCCGAAGATCTTTCGTTTGCAAAAGCCCTTTCAGTACTGAATGTGGAGCGATCTAAGATACAAACACCTCGCAGCACAAAGGGTAAATTAGATTTGATCCAAGAGAAAATAGGGGAGTTGGAGATCGAACTTAAAGAAGCCAGAGAAAGAGAAGCTGGAATAAGAAAAGCTCTGGTTGATTTGCGAAACATGCAGCTTGAAGAAGATGAGATAGCTAGAAGGTGTAGAGAAGCTGAGATTAAGGTGGAGCAGATACGTGGATTAATGTTGCATAGAGTCGTTTCTTCAGCCCGTGAATTAGAATACAAGGTGAATGCTCAACGGGATATTCTCGAAAAGCTAAATTGGGCCCAAGACTTACCCGCAGGAATTGAAACTAGGATGGAAAGACTGATCCAGGAAAAGGAGAACCTTGCGGCGCGGATGAACGAGATAAAAGAGGAAAAGGACAAACTTTTCTACAAAAAGCAAGATCTTCTACAAAGATTAGAGAAACATCGATCACTGCTCAATACTGGATTGGATGAGGTAAAAGTTTCTGGGCTTCATTCTAGGTATCTTGCGTGCAAGGCAAGCGCCACGAGGGCAGAGAGACACGCAAATGATGCTCGAAGGCAATTGTTAGCATTAGAGGCAAAAAAGGACGAATTAGGTTTTCCCCATTCTTACGCTGGGGATGCTTTGCTTTCTAAGGCGGAAGAGCTTAGAGAAATTGCGATCTTAGCCGAAAGAGAAAAAACCAGGTGCGATATGGAGATAGAAAAAGCCAGAGCTGCCTTAGATTACGTGGATTCCTCCAAAAGCACGTCTTGGATATATGCGCTCTCCTTGGCCGTTTTGGGATTAGCTATCGCTTTTACTGTTATGGGCTTGCCACTTGCTTTTCCAGCGTTTGGTCTCTCGGTAGTGGTTTTTGGAATAGGGTCATATAGACAGATGAAGGTTCAAAACGCTAGAAATAGGCGTGAGGCGGAGTTAGATGAAAAGATAGAACAAGGTGAAGAACAGGCCAGGCGGGTTATGGAAGCCCGATTAGCCCTGAACGAGTTTCTAGCATTGCAGGATGTAGGATCTGTAGAAGAACTAAGAGTTCGAGTTAGGGAAGTGTCTGCTTTTTATGAAAAGTTAAACAATGCCCGGGAACAATATGAACTTGCTCGCAGATATTGGTTTGAGTGTTCTCAGGAACTTTCCTCTGTAGAAAAGGAATTGACTTCAATATTGGTAAACTCAGGTTGCTTAGTTCCAGGACAACCCATTACAGATAAAGCGGTTGAGCGCTTAAATGCAAAACTTCGAGACGCATCTGCTCTTACATCCGAACTCGCAAATTTGGACGCGCGCCTGAACGATTTAGAGGCAACTTTAACTCAGTTGCAGATGAAGTTAGAAAATTTGGCGCTTGAACAAGATAAAATCTTTCAGGCAGCAGGTGTTACGTCTGAGGATGAGTTCACCGAAAAGGTTGCGTCTTACCACCTATATGTCAAGACTAAAGAAGAACTTTCTCATCTTACACAGAGACTCGCGGCGATCTTGTCAGGTAGAGATCTTCATGATCTAGAGAAAGAACTGGCAGATATTGAAGGCAGGATAGGTCCAGTGTCTGACCTTGATGCTCTAATAGATGGCAGTTTAGTCTTTGTAGGTGAGCACAGCATCACTGAAAAAGATTATCAGGAGGCCCTTAAACATGCCGATGAACTTAAGGCTCAACTGAGCAATATTAGGGCTGACTTGGCATCTAAAGAAAAAGAGGTATACCTAAGACAGAGAGAGGGAAGACCTGTATACGCCATTGAAGAAGAGTTGTCTGCACAGAGGCGAAAAGAGCTGGAGTTGGCCGAAGATAGAGACGCATTGGAACTTGCTCTTTCAACTCTTGAAAATCTTTCTAGAAACCTGCGGAGAGAGTTTGCACCTGTGCTAAAAGATCGAGTTGGAGGGATTTTGAGCGAAATAACTGGTGGCAAGTATTTTGATGTAAGGATATCTCCAGATTTGGAGATGAGCGTTATACATCCTGGAGATGAAAGGCAAGTTCCCATTGTAGCTTTATCAGGGGGAACTATAGACCAATGCTATTTTGCATTAAGGGTAGCTGTGGCAGAGCTAATCGTGAACAAACCGGAATTTCCTTTCTTTTTAGATGATTCGTTTGTGCAATATGATGACCAAAGACTTGAAGGGGTTTTGGGGATCGTCTCAGACTTGGCGAAGCGCTATCAAGTTCTTCTTTTCTCATGCCACGGGCGGGAAGCAGTTCAAGCGCAGAAAATGGGTATCCCATGCAATATAATTAGATTAAGTTAGATGGGTGAGTTTACAGAACCTATTTTCGAGGTGTAAGCACAAATCTCCACAAGAAATCTTTTGCCTCATCTGCGTAGTCTATTCCTATTCTTGGTGTTTTCTCAATCTCGAACTGGTTCCTTATTATTCCCAAATCAGGTGGAGTGGCTATGTACAGATCGCCGGTTACAAGGTCAGCTTGGTTTTGTTCTCTCCCTATGGCCATGGCCTGACATAACCTAGCGGGGCCAGAAGCTAGAGGAAGTTTACCTTTCCTTCTTTCGAGCATAATGTCTTCACCTAGCAATGGCTCTATCGATCTTATAAGGATTGCGTGGGGTAATCCTTCAGCCCCTACTACTACATTAAAGCAATAATGCATTCCGTATATAAAGTACACATAAGCGGTACCAGGTTGGCCATACATGGCTTCGTTTCTTCTCGTTCTCCGAAAGTTGTAAGCATGGCTTGCCTTATCTTCGGGTCCTACATATGCTTCTGTTTCCGTTATTAGACCTGCAGTTACTCCCTGGTTTGTTTCGTGGACTAGCATAAGACCCAAAAGGTCTGGAGCCACTTCTAAGGCGCTGCGTTCATAGAACTGCCGGGGAACCCTCTTCGTTCCTTTCAGGCCTTTTGACTTCAAAGGGTCAATGATCGAAATTAAACTTTGGTCATTCTCTTTTTGGTGCGGTTTCCGGTTTTCCATAGTGAGTATATTATAACTTGATAGATTATGATGTAATATAACGGGAAGAAAAAATATGGGCTCTTTGAGAGAAAGTTTTTCGCTAGATTGAGAAGGACTGGTGGTGAGTTTTATGAAACCGATCCCTATAGGGACCGTAGGCAGTAAAACGGTGTGGGTTACTCGAGCGGATTTGGCTTCTTCTACTGGCAGCGGGGGAGTAGATGTGTTTTCTACCCCATGTTTGGTACTGCTTATGGAAGAAGCTGCAGTAGAAGCCTTGGAGGAGTTTCTGGAAGAAGGAGAAACTACGGTAGGGACTCGTATCTGCATCGATCATATGGCTCCTACGCCTCCTGGACTTAAGGTAACTGCCGAGGCTGAAGTCATGGCAGTGGATGGAAAAAAGATTACATTAAAGGTAAAAGCCTTCGATGATGTGGAGACAGTTGGCGAAGGCATCCACGAACGATTCTTAGTCCTCACAGAAAAATTTACTACTAAAGCGTACGAAAAATTAGATATCCACAAGGAATAATATATGTGGTGTAGAATACAAAGATTGTACCTACATGTAGTGGAAACAAATGTTTGATAGCCTGTAAATTAATTCTTGGAAGAGGTGCGATTGTAGTTGAAGTGTCCTTTTTGCGGGTACCTAGATTCGAAAGTAATTGAGTCGCGGGCCACTGAAGAAATGACTGCAGTAAGGAGAAGAAGGGAATGTCTCTCTTGTGGCCAACGCTTTACTACCTATGAAAGGATCGAAGAGCACCCTATTTTGGTTATCAAAAAGGACGGAAGTAGGGAGGCTTTCTCCAGAAACAAAATACTGACCGGTATTTTGAAAGCATGCGAAAAGCGACCTACACCCCTTGATGTTCTGGAACAACTCACTTTTGATATTGAAAGGCAGATTCGGCAAACTGGACGGGGAGAAGTTACCTCTAAGGAAATTGGTGAGATGGTGATGGAAAGGTTGAAAGACATAGATGATGTGGCTTATGTGAGATTCGCATCGGTCTACAGGGATTTTAGAGATGTGGATGGATTTAAAGAAGAAGTGGAGCGGATATTAGCAGAAAAAGACAGAAAGCAGGAATAATAACAATAAGAGGAGAGTCAGTTAGGCAACATTACTTACGTGTAGATTGTAGGTCATAGTATTAGGAGGATAAGAGATGCCCGAAAATGTTGAAACTGAATGCAATGAGATAGGTCTTCCGAAACCACACTTTTCTGATAATGCTCTTGCAGTACTTGAAAAGCGTTACCTTATGAAAGATGAAAGTGGGAATCCAATTGAAACGCCTGAGGAAATGTTGTGGAGGGTAGCCAGAAACATAGCCCTAATGGATGCGCTTTATGATCCCCGGATATACAAAGGTAAAGATCGTTGCGTACCTGAAGAGGGCCAAAGCGACGAACAAGCCTTCAATACTACTTATGCCAGCGCGCAGCTTCCAGAGCGACTTCTAACTTTCAGCGATAAAGATTGGGACACTCTAGAGATGGCGTTCGATAGGCTTAAGTCCCA
>DGFF01000101.1:0-11587 GCA_002391545.1 Candidatus Fermentithermobacillaceae bacterium UBA3907
TAGTATCATTTTCTCTTGTCTCGGAGAAAGGACAAATCCAAAACCTGTGTTATCTGCCTCAGATAACGGGCAAAAAGAGGTGTATTGTCTTGCATCGGGCAAATCCAACCTTCTTCTAATAGGCGGTATTTCAGTCATATTGTCTAGTATGATTCCCAACGCGCCATGTTCCTTAACAGCTAATCTAGCGATGGCACTTGGATTTCCCCTAGAAAAGACTATCTTGTCTTTTACATCGACGTCCTCGTATGAGTTTGGTTCTTCTCCTTTTTCAATGTAAATTACTTCCGCCTCGACACCTTGTGGATCGGTAGATTGGCTCCTTTGTATCAAACTCAATTTGTTTTCCCGATAGGAACACAATCTTATTCTGCCTTTGTCATCTAAGAGCACAAGTTCTGCATCTAGACAATCCCATTCTTGAAAACTCGATTCGCACCACCAGGTCACCCCTGGTTTAGCAGGGAAAGAGATCACCTCTGCGGCAATACCTAGGTCCTGCAAAGTGGAACAAACATAGTGTGCAGCCTGGCGAAACCCTGGACTCGCTTGAATTCTGTGATATTGGGTTATCGCGCTCACATATTGGAACGCTGCACCTTTCATAAACTCTTGCTCAATCTTGGTTAGTTCATTTTGAAACATTGAGTCACCTCCTCCAATTAAGTTTTCGCATATCTCTGCGTAACTCCTTCCTGTATCGGTTGAGGTTATATCCAAATTCAAGTAAACTCTTATCAACAGCGCGTACTATGTACTATAATAATCGCCATTTCTAGGCGAGAAAGGATGCTAACCTTGATACCCATAAGAGACGTACAAATGACCCGCACGATACCATATATAAATTGGATCCTCATAATTGTGAACATATTGGTATTTTCTTTTCAACTTGGTCTTCCTGAACCTGCCCTTCAGGCGTTTGTAGTCAAATGGGGAGTCATTCCCGGCATTCTTACTCAGCAAAAATATCTTCCTCCTCAGATCGTTCAGCAAACTGGCGGATGGCTCAGTCTGTTCACATCACTTTTCATTCATGTAGGATGGGTACATTTAATTGGCAATATGCTATATTTGTTCATTTTCGGTGATAATGTTGAAGATCTTCTTGGCCATTTCAGATATTTGATCTTTTATTTGGCTGTAGGTGTGTGTGCATCTCTAACCCACGTGATTTTTGATCCCAAATCTATGATCCCCATGGTAGGAGCTAGTGGGGCGATTGCCGGTGTCTTAGGAGCGTACCTTGTGAACTTTCCTGGCGCTCGAGTGGTTGCTATGGTGCCTGTTGGGTGTTTCCTACCCATCATAGAAGTGCCTGCAGTCATTTTTCTCGCAGTATGGTTTTTAACCAACCTCCTTTCAGGTGTAGCTTCTATTGGGGTACAAGCTCAGGGAGGAGTAGCTTGGTGGGCGCACGTAGGTGGCTTTATTGCAGGTATAGTGATCTCAGCTTTGATGAGGAGAAGACAGTCGCATAATTCCCATCGTTATTACGCCTGATTGTTAGAATCTAAGATACCTCACGCTTTTTTAGTTATGCTATAGTAGAACCGTAAGTATAAAACATACCGGTTGTTAAAATCAATCACATCATAGAAATTTCGGAGGGATTAAAGTGGCAAAAATCACGCTTTCCGTAATCAAAGCGGACGTAGGGGGAATTGTAGGACATTCTGATGTTCATCCGGATCTCATGAAATCTGCCAGTAATTACTTGGCAGAACATGGGAAGAACCTGTTAATCGATTACTATGTAACCCACGTTGGTGACGATCTGGAGTTAATTATGACACACAACCAGGGTGTCGATAGTAGCGAAATCCACAAATTGGCATGGGACGCTTTTATGGAAGCAACCGAAGTCGCAAGGCAGCTTAAATTATATGGGGCAGGCCAAGATTTGTTGGAAGATTCCTTCTCCGGAAACATAAAAGGCTTGGGTCCAGGAGTAGCAGAAATGGAGTTCGAAGAAAGACCATCTGAGCCTGTGGTAATCTTTATGGCTGATAAAACAGAGCCAGGTGCGTGGAACCTTCCTTTGTATAAGATATTCGCTGATCCATTTAATACAGCGGGCCTGGTAATAGATCCCAAAATGCATCAAGGCTTCGATTTTGAAGTTCACGATCTGATTGAGAATAAAAAAGTGGTTTTCCATTGTCCCGAAGAAATATACGATATGCTTGTATTCATAGGAGCGCCTGGCAGATATTGCATAAAGTCAGTCTATTCTAGAACCTTAAACGAGATAGCGGCTACCTCATCTACACAGCGACTCAATCTTATGGCCGGTAGATACGTAGGCAAGGACGATCCTGTTTGCATCGTTAGGTGTCAGAGCGGAATGCCTGCAGTAGGAGAAGTCTTGGAACCTTTCTCTAAGCCTCATCTTGTGTCGGGATGGATGCGAGGTTCACACCATGGACCTTTAATGCCATGTAGCGAAAAGGCTAGCACCCCTACTCGATTTGACGGACCGCCTCGGGTTGTGGCTTTAGGTTTTCAGCTCTGCAACGGTAAACTCGTAGGGCCCCAAGACTATTTTGCCGACGTCGCGTATGATAGGGCAAGACAAAAGGCAAACGAAATAGCTGACTACATGAGATCACTTGGACCATTCGAGCCGCACAGGCTAAGTCTTGATGAACTAGAATATACTACTATGCCTCAGGTCATGGAAAAATTGGCTCAAAGGCTAGTCCCAATAGAGTAGATTTGTTTCAAAAAAGAGACACGGGGCTCTTCTTTGAGCAGACGAGCCCCGTATACAAGATGGTGGTGCCTTGATTTATTCATCGTTGGGTAAAACCGGCCTTGAAGTGTCTATGCTGTCTATGGGCAGCCTAGTTTTAGGACCTGCCCAATATAATTTGTCCACCCAAGAAAGTGAAAAACTAATTCAGTATGGGCTAGATCAGGGGATAAATTTTTTCGATACCAGCGAGTTCTATGACGTATATCCACATCTTAAATATCTTAGTCAGAAAGAAAATGTGGTAATATCCTCTAGAAGTTACGCACCTTCCAAAGACCTAATGAAAGAAAGCCTAGAGCGAGCCAGAAGAGAACTACAAAGAGATAAAATAGAAATTTTTGGATTGCACGAACAAGAATCTGCTCTCACATTGAAGGGTCACAGAGGAGCCTTAGAATATCTGGCTGAGTCACGGGAGAAAGGGCTAATTGACGCAGTGTCAGTTTCTACCCATTATGTTTCCTGCGTAAAGTCAGCAGCTATGCTGCCAGAAGTAGATGTTATTTTTGCCATATTAAACATGGAAGGTTTGGGGATAGCAGACGGTTCGAAGGCTGATATGGAGGATGCCTTAGCGTTCGCGCGTTATATGGGTAAAGGTATATACATAATGAAAGCCCTAGGAGGAGGACATCTCTATCGCAATCCATATAAGGCTCTTTGCTACGCCAGAGATTTCCCTTATAAAGATAGCGTGTGCGTAGGATTTAAAAATGAAACCGAGATTCAGTTTGCGTGTAAAGTGTTTTGCTCTGAGATCACAGAAGAAGAAATTAATCGAGCACAATCCCAGATCCTTCGTACACCGAAAAAATTGGTAGTAGAAGAATGGTGCGAAGGTTGCGGTAAATGTGAACAAAAGTGCGGGTTTTCAGCCATATCAGTTGCAGACGGCAAAGCTGTAGTTGACGAATCTAAATGCATGTTATGTGGCTATTGCGCAAGGGTATGTCCGAATTTCTGCCTAAAGGTAATATGAAGGATGGGGGTGGAGCCTGTTGAAAGGAAATTTGATCGGTATAGACTTGGGATCTAAGTATGTAGGCTTGTCTATAAGCGATGACTTAGGAGCGTTTGCACATCCTCTCACCACAATATATTATAAGAACCAGTCCCAAGTCATAAATGAGATTCTAGATCTCGCCTCAGAGCATGGAGCAACAGGCTTTGTCGTAGGAATTCCTAAAAATATGGATGGGACTTTGGGAGAATCTGGCATGCGATGTATGAGATTTGCAAAAAGGCTAGAGAACAGAAGCGGTTTACCTGTAGTGCTATGGGATGAGAGACTTACTACTTCTCAAGCAGAAAGAGAAATGATAGGCTTAGGGAAGTCAAGGCGTAAAAGAAGATCTAGTATCGATGAGGCGGCTGCTGTCTTGATTCTTGAGAACTACCTGCGTAACTTAGGCAATATTGAGCAGGAATAAACCGGAAAGGTAGTGATTACGTGAATAAAAAAGATGATCGTAAACCCAATGAAACTGATGATACAGAAGAGTTAATGTATGATGATTTGATTGTTCTCACTGATGAAGAAGGGAATGAAGAAGTATTTAGGATCCTTATAGATGATTTGTTTGTTGAGGACCGACAATATGTTGTGCTCATGCCCTTGATTGAAGATCTCGAAGCTGAGGCAGAACTGGTTATCTTACGTGTTGAATCCTTGGAAGAAGGGGAAGCCACTTTAGTCACTATAAGCAGCGACGAGGAATGGGAAGAAATACTTAAAGCCTTTGAGGACCTTGAATTCATTGGTGAACTAGAAGACTACGAAATTGAAATCGAAGAGGTTGAGGAAGAAGAACCTGAAGACGAAGAACCTCAGCCGTAGGCGACAGGTTGGCACAACCTTTTACAACAATCTAGATGAAGTGTGGACTTAATGGCAGGTTTGCGTGGACAACATAAAAAATATATAGGACTGGGTATAGCTGTCGTTGTGGCGCTTTGCGTTGGTGCGTGCGCCGCAATATTCTATGTTAGTTCATGCCCTCTTCCTGCAAATTCTGAACCTGTCATTGTGCGCATAGCCCCTGGTTCATCCACGAAGGATATTGCAGAGCTACTAAACAAAGAAGGATTGGTACGAAATCCGGATTGGTTTCGAATAGTTGCAAGGCTTATGCGCGCCGATGGAGAACTGAAGGCAGGCGAGTATCAAATCGAGGGAGGATTGTTCGTTTGGGATATAATCCAAGATCTAGTCGAAGGTAAAGTGCTATATCATCCTTTAACAGTGCCCGAAGGTTTGTGCGTTGAAGAAATCGCAGAAATCCTTGATACGCAGGGAATAGGAGACAAAGAAGTGTTCTTGGAAATAGCTAAGAACCCCGATCTTGTTGCAGATTTCGTGTCTCTCGATGAGCTAGAAGAAACGATGTACCCTGTAGAAGGATATCTATTTCCTGATACGTATTTGATCGAGAGGGATACTTCAGAAAAGGAAATCATGCTCATGATGATAAAACGCTTCTCAGAAGTTTTTACTCCAGAACTTAGGGAAAAAGCTGAGGAACAAGGGTTATCTGTTCACAATGCCGCAACGTTAGCATCTATTGTTGAAAAAGAAGCTGTAGTGGATGAAGAAAGACCGATCATAGCAGCAGTCTATCTGAATAGACTTAGAATTGGTATGAAACTAGACGCAGATCCGACTGTTTTGTATGCCTTAGGGAAATACTCAGGGACACTTCTGTGGAAAGACCTTGAAATCGACTCTCCATTTAACACTTATATATATCCAGGATTGCCTCCTGGCCCCATATGCAATTTCGGCAAAGCATCTTTGGAAGCGGTGCTTAATCCCGCTGACGTCGACTATCTATACTTTGTCTCAAAGAACGACGGCACCCATGCGTTTGCCCGTACCTTTACTGAGCATCAGGAAAATGTGCTTATTTACCAGGGCGAGTAGACTTCTGAACAGTTTGGTAACAGTTAAGTAGATCAACACAAGTTTTCTTAATAGAAAATTTCTCAGCATTGTAAAGAGCGTTGGATCTCATGGTATCCATAAGATCACGGTTTTGTAGCAACAACAACGCTTTCTCTGCTAGGCATTTTGCATCGTTTTCGCATAAAAACCCATCAACTCCGTGTTCGACCATGTCACGAACACCCAGCGCACCTACTGCCACACAGGGGAGACCTGCTGCTTTAGCTTCGGCTATTACCAAGCCTTGGGTGTCAGTAAGAGAGGCAAATAAGAATAAGTCAGCGGATGCGTAGAAATGGGGCATCATTTCTGGGCTGATCTTACCTGTAAATACTATCCTATGAGATATACCTAGTTGCTCAGCAAGAGCGACCAATTCTTGCTTAAGAGGTCCATCTCCTACAAAAAACATCATACAATCCAACTGTTTCTGGATAAGTGAGAATGCTTGTAACAAACACTCAGGATTTTTCTCCTTTGCAAGTCTTCCGCATGTAATAAGTATAGGGACGTGATCAGGAACATCATAAGTTCTGCGAATATAGGATTTATCACCATTCCTAAAGAGCTCAACTTCTATACCTGTAGGTATAACGAATATTTCCGTATCAACATTTCGGTCTACTAAGTAATTTCGAATTGAAGGACTAGGAGCTATGAGAGCATCAACGCTTTTTGCAGTGCTTATTGCGGCTGTTTCTACAAGGTCAGAAATATTTTCGCCAATTAGTGGCATATAATGAGAATACATGTTGTACATAGTATGGAATGTAAACACCACTGGAATCTCTAATAAATGTCCTATAGTTATGCCCATCTTGCCCAGATTAAAAGGTGAATGGGCATGAATCACGTCAGGAGACATCTCTTTTATCGCAAGCAGGTGTTTGGGATTCACAGGTACAGCAATGTAGTAGTCTGGGTTTGTAGGTGATTTGATGGCAGGAAAACGATAAACATTTGGCTCGGTAGTAGCATCAGGATACGAAGGGCAAAACACAGACACGTGGTGGCCCATTTCAGTTAGAGTCTCTTTTGTCAATTTTATTGAACGTGTGACACCTGAAACATACGGATAATAACTATCTGTCCACATTGATATTTTCATACTATCACCTGCTTTAAAGTGTAACATAAGCTAGGGCTGCATAGCACCCTCAATCTCAGTTGGTTGAACTTGAATATTTAACTCTTAAGGTTAGAATAGGTTTAGAATTCCCGAAAGGAGCATGATAAATGACAATCAGTAAAGGGGTCTTTCCTGTGGCGGGCTTAGGCACCAGATTTCTACCTGCGACAAAAGCTCAACCTAAGGAAATGCTGCCCATTGTGGATAAACCCACTATTCAATATGTGGTCGAAGAAGCTATGCAATCAGGCATTAATGATTTTTTGTTTGTAACAGGCAAGGACAAGCGTGCGCTTGAAGATTACTTTGACCACTCGGGCGAGCTTGAGCGTCATCTATTGGAAAAGGGGAAAACAGATCTTTTGGCATTGGTAAGAAATATTTCTAATATGTGTCAAATGCATTATGTTAGGCAGAAACAGCCGCTTGGACTAGGTCATGCTGTATGGTGCGCAAGGCAACACGTAGGTAACGAATACTTTGCTGTTCTCCTTGGAGATGATATCGTAGTTTCTCCTAAACCATGTCTCAAGCAGATGATCGAAGTTTACGAACAAGTGAAAACACCAGTGTTGGCTTTGCGCCAAGTATCACGCGCTGACGTTTCTTCCTACGGGGTAATTGAGGGGGAGTCCTTGGGCAATGGTTTGTGGCGCATTACTGATCTGGTAGAGAAACCAGATGCAGATGAGGCTCCTTCGGATCTTGCGGTGATCGGCCGATATATCTTGCCTCCGGATATCTTTCCCATTTTGGAGGATCTTGAACCTGGCGTAGGAGGAGAGATCCAACTGACCGATGCGCTAAAGGAACTTCTGAAAACTCACACAATTGTAGGTTATGAATTCGAAGGAATGCGGTACGACGTAGGCGACCCCAAGGGTTTCCTAATAGCCACCGTAGAAATGGCGTTAGCAAGGGAAGATATAGGAGAAGAGTTTGGTAAATACCTTGCCGAACTAGTTCGTGAAAGAGATTTACAACCAGACAGGAGTAGTAAATAGATGTATATCTGCCCCTATGATACCATTTGCTATAGAAGATTCTAGGAAAGGGGATTCTCACCTTGAATACGCTAATAATTTATGCCCTTTGGTTTATGGACGTGTTAGGATTCAAAGAACTTTCCCGCAAGGGTTTTGCCAAACATGCAAAACCAGATGATCACCCTTATGTGGTGTATACGGCAGCCAAACAACTTATTGAATCAGGGCAGAATCTCCCGGCTAGGAACCTTCTTGAATCCGCAATGGAAATGAGGCCATCTATGCGATGCGGCCGCCTGTTAATCCACGTTCTCATCAAAGATAAAGAGTATCAAAGAGCTCTTGCGGTGGCCCAGGGACTCTTAGAACTCAATGTCGATAACCCATGGCCATATCTTTTAATTGGAGATATACAATACTTTTTCATAAAAGATAGGGATGGGGCGTTTGACTCGTTCATGAAAGCCCTTGAAATATGCAAAGAATTTAACAGGAAAAATCCTCTTAAAGTGGCATACAAAAGGGTATGTCGTCTCCTTGAAGAAAAGGAATTGCATGAGGACCTTATAGATTATCTCGCAGAATTCGTAAAACTAGAATCGTCTAACTTTCACGACCGCGAGTTTTACATTCTCACAAAAGGACTGTTGGACCGAGGACAAGAGGATGAAGCGAAGGAAATCCTTTCCTTAGGAATCAAAGCTTATCCTCGGAGCACAATGCTAAGGGAAGCGTGGCAGGAATTTGGGTTTGGATCTGTGCAAGATTTGCCTCCTATACCTGTGAGAGGGAAATTGCCACCTCCAGACGTAACTATCATACCTATCAAAACGCGGCTATTGACAGAGGAAGATGATCCTAAAGAAGTGATGAGACATTACATAACCGAACCACTGCCTCATGATATAGCCACCCTTTCATCTTGTGTGGCAGGTCTGATGGAAGGTCGAATATATATGGAAGGGGCGGTAAAACCAGGGTTTCTGGCCAGATTTCTTTCCCGGTTTGTAGACCAGAAAGACATCCCATTTGGCGGGGCAGCACCCATGGCAAACCCTTTGTCCATGCAAGTACTGCTAGAGGAAATAGGCTCAGTACGCACTACTTTTGCAGCAGTCATGGGTGGAGTTGGAAAAATGCTTGGCCAAAAAGGTTGGTTCTACGTATTGGCCGGAGAGGATGCAGGTCAAATTGATGACGTTTTGGGAAGTTTACCGCCTTACGATTACTACGTCATAATGGGCCCCAAAGATCCTCCAGGACTTGCCCAAGCAATAGCAGACGAAATCGGTTGTGAGGCGGCGATCGTAGATGCAAATGACCTTGGCGTAGCATGGGCAGTAGGGTATTCATCGGGAGTAGATGCGCCTTGGCTTGAGGACGTTATGTCGACTAATCCCGCAGGCAACCAAGAACAACAGACTCCCATAGTTTTGGTAAGAACATTAACCCATTTGGAAAAGGAAGGAACTTAAGTGCTTCAAGTTGACGGTCAAAACCAGCGCAGAACCCTGAAGGACCTTTTGATTCCTTCTCTTTACATAGACAGTGTTTACGATCTCCCACTGGAATGGTTGACTAAAAACTCTATTAACGCCGTAATTACAGACCTTGACAATACCTTGGTTCCATGGGGGGAATACGAAACCGTACAACGACTTACCCAGTGGTTTGCAAACCTTCACCAACATGGGTTCAGAACCCTCATCTTGAGCAACGCTAAACCACACGCGACCATAGACGAGTTATCCCGAAACCTCAATACCCAGGTAATAGTTGGTGCGAAGAAACCGCTAAGACGCTTTTTCAGGGAAGCGCTAGAAGCATTGGATGCCGACCCTCACGAGACCTGTGTCATTGGAGACCAGCTTTTTACAGACGTCTTAGGCGGCAATGCAGTAGGGTGCCACACAGTTTTGGTAAACAGAATCAGCAACAACGAGTTTATAGGAACCAGGCTTGTCAGGATCCTGGAAAGCCGAACAATTAAGCGCCTGGGGCTAGAGGTGGGTTTTGGAACAGATGATGCTCTCAAGGGGGAGTGGAAATGAAAACAGACAAATCTGGAGAATGGACAATCTCACAGATTATTAATGCGGCAGCAAGCGAGGATTTTTCATACCTATATGTTAAAAGAGATTCGCCGATTCTAGGTCGCAAAGCCGCTGGAGATCTTGAGGTTTTTCAGAGCAGAACTGTAAGCCAAAGTCAATTGGATTCTTTCTTCAGTCTACAAGTACCTTTACCTCATCGGAAAGTTTTTGACTCACAAGGATATACAAGGTTTATGCTCATCACTGATAAGGCATTGCGATCTAGGTTTGATTTGATTGAAACAACTGATGGCATTGCAATTATATCCCATATATTACCGGATACTCCGGAGGATCCTGAATGCATCGGTTTAGGTGATGCATTCGGCGACTTTACTGCAACAAATGGAGGTTTGTACTTTGTTTGTTCCAAACCGCGTTCTGGAAAAAGTACTGCCTTAGCCTCGCTGATAGCAAAAACCAACTCACAAACTAGCAAACACATCCTTTGGGTGAGTGAGGGAACCGAGTTCTTGTTCGAGCAAAGCACATCATTTGTATCTCAGTTAGAAGTAAATGTTCCAGACGGCGCAAAATTAAGTCCTATCATCCTCGAAACCTGGTCTCCCGACGTTATAGCTACAGACATGCCTCTGCATGGTGAATTTGTTGAGTGGTTATTAAGGGCAGCAGAAACAGGGGCAAAGGTTTTTGTCTGTATGCAAAGTCCGGGGACTGTTTACGGTCTTTACACCTTAGTGAGCAGGGTAGATCCTGATAGGCGTGATGACGCCAGACATAGGTTGGCAAATGTGTTTGAAAGGGCAGTATACATCGAGCTTATACAAGGACTTAATGATATAGTTCCTGCAACTGAGATTCTAGTAGGAATTGAACCAGTGAGAAATCTCTTAAGAGAAGGAAAATTCGAGCAGGTGTTAGATATGATTCCTGCAGGCAGCAAATATGGAATGCAAACTATAGAAAAAAGTAAATCATATCTTTCAAAAATGGAGCTCATTTAAAATCTCGTATTTTCGATTATACAGATAGCCGTCGAAATAGGAGGCATATCTGTATATGGTTAACGTGCTAGTAGCAGTGGATAAACCCATATGGAGAATGCAGCTTGAGGATATATTTGAACAAAAACGTAATATAAGGGTAGGTTACGCAGATTCCTTAGATAACATACTTATGCAGCAGCAGAACTGCTACGAAGTGATCATCTTAAACCTTGGCCAATATGGAGACCAAGATACGTTAAAGAACGTGTCAAAGATAAAACATAGGCATCCTCGGTCTAGGCTCGTACTTGTGGTCCATCCCATGGGGTCTTTTCCCTTTTGCGCTTTTGTCAAATCTGGGGTGCTTGGGTTTATCGATGAACGTGCAACTCCTGATCAAATTGAGGCGGCTGTCAGCGCTGCCACCCGAGGAGACCTCTATATTTCCGCCCCTCTCATCGACAGAGGGCTACAGGTTAGATCATCCTTGGTCGACGAATTCTTCAAAGATGTTCCCGATCTGAATTGCGACCTAAGCACGCTCACTGAAAGAGAGTTTGAAATGATCAAACTTGTAGCTCAGGGGAAATCAAACCGGGATATAGCGGAAGAACTGTTTGTCAGCGAGAAAACCGTCAAGAACCATCTTTACAATGCATTCAAGAAGCTCGGAGTCAAGGATAGGACTCAAGCAGCAATTGCAGTGATAAAGGGTCTTTTGTCCTATGAAAAT
>DGFF01000101.1:11899-15640 GCA_002391545.1 Candidatus Fermentithermobacillaceae bacterium UBA3907
TTTTTTGCGCGTACGGTTTAGTCTATAATCAGTGTAATGGAATGATAAACAGCACACCCCATAGCTAGGAGGAGTACCAGTTGAAAAGAGTGTTCTCAGGCGTTCAACCATCTGGAGTATTGCATTTAGGCAACTATTTTGGAGCTATAAGAAGATTCGTAGACTTTCAAGATGGGTATGATTGCTATTACTGCATCGTTGATTTGCACGCGATTACCGTGTATCAAGACCCGAAAGAGCTTCCGAAACAAATACAAGATACTGCCCTTTATTATTTAGCAGCAGGTTTAGATCCTAAGAAAACCACATTGTTCGTTCAGTCGGACGTTCCGTGCCACGCGGAACTAAGCTGGATCCTGGAATGCGTAGCTACCTTCGGAGAACTATCTCGTATGACCCAGTTTAAAGATAAGGCTGAAGGAAAAGAATCAGTATCGGCAGGTTTATTTACGTATCCAGTACTAATGGCTGCTGACATTCTTTTATATGACACAGATATAGTTCCTGTTGGGGAAGATCAGAAACAACACGTAGAACTATGCCGTGATCTGGCGGAACGGTTCAACAGTAGGTATGGTGAGACTTTTAAGATGCCTGAACCTTTTATTCCCCAATTTGGCTCTAGAATCAAATCCTTGCAGGATCCGAACAAGAAAATGTCAAAGTCAGACCCTGATCCCAATAGTTACATAAGCCTCGATGATCCTAAAGACGAAATAGTGAAGAAGATTAGGCGAGCAGTCACAGATTCAGGGAGAGAAATCATTTATCTGCCTGAAGAAAAGCCTGCTATCGCCAATCTCATGACAATATATGCTTTGTGTACCGGTAAGTCACTTCCCGAAATAGAACAACATTTTTCTGGCAAAGGATATGCTGATTTCAAGAAAGATTTGGCGGATGTTGTCATACAAGAACTAATGCCGGTGCAAGAAAGATACAAAGATTACCGCAATTCAGGAGATCTCCCTCATATACTGAGAGAAGGCGCGGTGAAAGCCAATCAAGTGAGTTCAGGTGTTCTAAAACGCGCAAAAGAACGCTTAGGCCTTTCCTTATTAATAGATCCTACTCAACGAAAATTTTAGGGACGGTTCTGCCGCTTCCATTTCACATCTTGGTGAAAGTAGGAAATAGAATCTGGTATCCAGGTACCCCTAGGATGTATTGACAGTTCTTCCTAGATACACTATAATATTCCATAAAGAGCAAATCGCCAGGCAATATGCTCCAACGGGGGTCAAATCATTGTTTTCTTCAGTATATGGTGCAACAGTGTCTGGCGTAGCAGGTTTCCCAGTTTCGGTAGAAGTTGACGTTGCAGGCGGTTTGCCCTGCCTTGAGATCGTAGGTATGCCAGATACTTCTGTAAAGGAAGCGAAACACCGGGTGCGCTCTGCCTTGAGCAATTCGGGATTCCAGATTCCGTCCAGAAGGATCGTGTTCAATCTGGCTCCTGCCGGCCTCTACAAAGAGGGCACACAACTGGATCTAGCTATGGCCATATCTCTTTTGGCTGCGTGTGGACAGATTCCGTCAAATTCCCCTATTGATCAGTATGGTTTCTTAGGTGAATTAGCCCTTGACGGAAGTATTAGACCTGTACCCGGTGTTCTGGCAATGTCTTTGGCTTTCTTGGAGTTTGGGCTAAAAGGAGTAGTCCTTCCCTTGGAAAACGCAGGCGAAGTGGGGTATCTAGAAGACTTAAAAGTTATACCGGCGGCAAGTTTGAACGAGGTCGTAGACTGGGCGTGGGGTAGAAATGGCATACGCCGGGATCTTCGCAGGATTCCAGAAAGTAAAGATAAAAGCAGATCTAGCGTAGCATATGACCAGATCAAAGGGCAAAAACCCGCAAAAAGAGCTCTGGAGATAGCAGCGACAGGGGGACACAATCTTCTCATGGTAGGACCGCCTGGGGCAGGAAAGAGTATTCTTGCCAGATCCTTACCTGAAATCATGCCTGATCTGTCAAAAGAAGAATCTATAACTGTAACCAAGATCCACAGCATCGCAGGTTTGCTTTTGAACGGAAGCGGACTCCTTACCCAGCGTCCTTTTCGTTCACCGCATCATACTGTGACAACGGCGGCAATGATAGGGGGAGGAGCAAATCCTAAGCCCGGCGAAATAACATTAGCTCACAGAGGTGTGTTGTTTTTAGATGAACTTTGTCAGTTTTCCCCTGCGGTCCTCAACGCACTGCGACAACCCCTTGAAGACGGCGAAGTTAGAATTACCAGAGCCAAAGGCACGTACGTTTTTCCATCTAAGGTCCTGCTAGTGGGTGCTATGAACCCATGCCCGTGCGGGTTCTACGGTAGCGACGCGCAAGACTGCACGTGCACGGAACATCAACGAAGACAGTACGTGTCCAAGATCAGTGGGCCCCTGCTAGACAGAATTGACATACACATCAACGTTGACCGAGTAGATGTAGAGGAGCTAAGCGATATTCCCTTGCATGAGCCTGCCTCTAAGGTAAAAGACAGGGTCACATCTGCCAGAATGAGGCAGAAAGCACTGCTTGAAGGTACCGGTTTACTAACTAATGCAGAGATGGGCCCAAAGGAGATCTCCACGCTAGTCAGCCTCTCGAGTAATGCTAGAAAACTCCTTCTCCACGCATATGAAACAATGGGACTCTCTCTACGAACATACTACAAAGTAATCAAGGTGGCTGCATCCATAGCTAACCTAGCAGATTCCCCTAGGATAGAGGAAGAACACATAGCAGAGGCCCTTTCGTATAGACAGAAAATACTTTGAAAGGAATGAATGGTTTATGGCAGGGCGCGCTCGCGGATTTGAGGCAGAAAATGCAGCCTGTGAATACCTCAAAACGCAAGGCTATCATATCATGCAGCGCAATTTCACATCACGATATGGTGAAATTGACATCATTGCGTACGACGAGGATATACTCGCATTTATCGAGGTAAGATACAGAAAAAACGGTGGGCTGGTTACCCCAGAAGAGTCTGTTAGTCATGACAAAATCCGAAGGATAAAGTTGACTGTACGAGATTATTTGGGCCGATTCAGCACGAAATGGCTGACGTACGCAGGAATACGAATCGACTTGTGCGCAGTTACTGACAATTCTAGCGCAGGAGGGTTTGACTTTGAACTTTTGAAAGGGATTGTTCAGTTTTAGACATCGTTGAACTGTCAAGTTAAAGTATGCTATTGTGAGAAAGATTGAGAAAGATATTGATAAATAGCAGAACCTCGTGGCCGTTATCGGGAGGAATCACACTTGAACAGATCGTATATTGGATTCTTGTTTCTATCCGTCATGTGTAGTTACCTGTACATTGGCACTGTTTTGGTGAACCTATCCACAAACGTTCTAGGTGCTCTAGTCGTAGGCTTAACGTATATCACTGCGCTGTTAGCCATAATCTCGGAATTGCGCCACATAGACCAACCAAGCGCCGCTCTTTTTACATCATCTAATCTCAACCTTCTTCTATCAGTGATTCTCGGCGCATTGGTTACCTATTTGTTGAACGCGTACGCAAAACTTGGCCCAGTTGTTGCATCCGGTCTAGTAACTCTACTATCTGGGATATTTTTGCCTGCCCTAGGTCCTGCAATAACATGTGGATCTTTTGTAGGCATGACATCTGCAAACTTGCTTGGGCTATCTGGCATATTTGCGGCATCATTTATAGCTGGCCTAGTGTTTCTCCTCGCCTCCGAAGTTTTTAACGGTTTTGGAGGTAAACTTGGAACCAT
>DGFF01000027.1 GCA_002391545.1 Candidatus Fermentithermobacillaceae bacterium UBA3907
ATCCCTTCAGGCGAAATAACACAATTGACAAACGACGGGGAAGACGAATATCATTACGCACTACCTTTCAAGAATCCTCTGATAGACGCAGGGCTCCTAGATCCTGATATTGCAGACTACTACCTAAAACCTGCTGTGATTTGGGCACCCGATTCCAAAAAGTTTCTTACGTACAAGATTGACCACAACGATGCAGGCAAATGCCACTTGGTGCAATCTTGTCCCCTTGACGGAAGTAAACGGCCGAAATTGATTACCTACGTGTACCCACTGCCAGGGGATGAAAACGTACCTTTAGCTGAACCTGTTGTAGTGTATCTAGAAGCAAATGATGAAGGCCAGCACGTAACGAAGATCCATATTGAGCCTCTACAGCAGTTGTACTATGGAGCGCCCTACTCCTGGACATTCTGGACTGCAGGTGAGGATGAGCGTATTTATCTTATGCGAAGAGAGAGAGGGTACACGGTCAAGCGCTTGTACGTGATTGATCCAAAAACCGGAGATACTCGAGTACTTATAGAAGAAGAAAGCCCTACGGCTGTAGAGCATTACCCTCCTTTCGTAATTGAAAACGGTAAAGAGATAATTTGGCATTCAGAACAGGATGGATGGGCACATCTTTATCTTTACGATGGGATTACAGGCGAGATGAAAAGGCAAATCACATCCGGCCCCTGGGTAGTCCGGGAGGTTAAGCACATTGACGAGTTAGAAAGGGTTGTGTATTTTACCGGCAGTGGGTTAGAACCTGAAAGAGATGTTTATTATCGGCATCTGTATAAAGTAGGCATAGATGAAGGTGAGGTTCAACTTCTTACACCTGAAGATGCAGAGCATCAGATAACATTTACACCTAGCGGAAACTATTTCCTCGACCGCTATTCCCGGGTAGATTTGGCGCCGTGTATGATCTTACGGAGGAGCGATTGCGGTTACGAGAACAGTTTAGTGATGGAATTAGAAAACGCTGATCTCGAACTTTTGTTTCGGACTGGGTGGAACTTTCCTGAGCGTTTTTGCGTAAAAGCTCGGGATGGTGTGACCGACATCTACGGTATGATTATGAGGCCGTCTAACTTCGACCCGCGCAAGACTTACCCGGTGATTGAAGCCAACTATTCTGGTCCTCAAACTGTAAGGACGCCGAAAGCGTTTGGTGAGAGCGAAGGAAGCAGGCAATTCTGGCAGGATCAGGCTATTGCCGAATTGGGTTTCATTGTAGTTACTGTAGATGGTTTGGGCATGGCATTTAGATCTAAGAATTTTCAAGATTATTCGTATAAAAACCTAGGTGATGCTGGTATGCCAGATCATATAGGTGCATTTAGGCAACTTGCCGACAGGTATCCATACATGGACCTGAGCCGGGTTGGTATATATGGAGGTTCAGCAGGAGGCTATGCTGCAGCCCGGGCAATATTAGCGTATCCTGATTTCTTCAAAGTTGCGGTCGTTTGGGCAGGCAACCATGACCACAGGACGGATAAAGCCAGTTGGATTGAAAGATACATGGGATTACCTGTAGGTCCTCACTATGAAGAGCAGGCTAATCCAACGTTAGCTGATAACCTCAAAGGGAAGATCCTTATTATGCATGGGGAGATGGATGAGAACGTACCTCCTGCAGCATCATTGCAGTTTATAGACGCTCTTATCAAAGCGAACAAAGATTTTGATTTTTTGATCCTGCCAAATGGAGACCATTCAGCTGGATATCATCCTTATGTTACCAGGAAAAGATGGGATTACTTTGTGAAGCACTTAATGGGTGCTAATCCCCCTGAAGGCTATAGGATAGAAGGATAGAGGGGTTGGAAAGGGAAGGAACGAGAAAGATGTAGAGGTGTAACTGGGAAATTAAACACTGGCGAGCCCGGTAATTATACCGGGCTCTTTTGACGCAAGTTTTCTACGCGGGGGCAGAGAAGTTGCAGCTTCACATATTCCAGATTTTCACTGATAGGTGAGACAGAAGACCTAGATGTGTGATATTATGCCTGTAGAAGAGGGTTTATGCTTAAATGGATTGACAAGATATGACGCGGCTTAGGGATCGTTTAGAGCAGCAAGCTGTAAACAATCTAGCTTCTTATCTTAACGACCCAGGGATTTTCCTCTATCCATTGAACATGACACAGGTTTCTACGATATAGATATTAGAAGGCTTGCAAATGGTCCCATCATTGACACGTCCTAAAGAAAATCGTCGACACTTTGCACATGATCTTTTTACCATTGCTCAGCGGCTTTTGTGTTATAATCCTAGGCTGTGAGTTTGTGAGAAAAGGAGATTGTAGGTTGTGTCAAATGCAAAGCTACTCAATATACTTGTAAATTTCTCCGCCTTTGGAATCTACGTGTTCCTCACTGTTTATATATTGCGCAAAAACCCTAAAGAGAGGTTGAACCGCCTCTGTGCTGCTATTTTTGTGTGTTTTGCCACATATAGTTTTGGGCAGATGATGCTTCAGAACGCCGTGTCAATGGAGAGCGTTAGGTTTTGGGATATCATTGCTTCCCTGGGTTGGTGTTCTTTTCCTGCCTTTGCTATCATATTTGGTTTGTACTTGGCCCAAAAGGATAGATTATACAAGAACATCTTCATTTACCTAGGATTAGGGCTGCTTACATGTTTCTTTATTTACCAGCAGATTGCAGGGAACTTGATAGTTGATTACGTTGAAATGCCGTACGGTTGGAACGTTGTTTGGGCGAGATCGGGAGTTTCGGTGGCCTTTTCCATTTACTACGTGAGCGTTGTTTTGGTTTGTGCTTACCTGGTTTTTGATGCAATGATTACTGCCGAAAATTTGCGCAAGAAAAAAGGCGCAAAAACCTTGCTGATCACTTTGTTAATTGCCCTTCCCATAGGTTTTCTGAACGTGAGCGTTCTTCCCAGTTTGGGAATATATACTCTACCTCAACTAGGAAATGTGGCGATGCTAATTTGGGCTGTGGGTCTTATTTACGCAGTAGAACGGTACGGCCTTTTAACCCTGGCTCCTAAGTATGCGACAGCAGAGATATTGTCTATTATGAGCGATGCTTTGGTTCTTTTTAATATGGAAGGTGAAATTGTTTTTCCTAACCGGGCTGCTATGGAAATGCTGGGATACAGCAATGAAGAATTGGAAGGACTGGACTTTGACTCACTTTTCGGATATGCAAAACCCCTGGGGTTAGATAAAGAAGCATTTTTCCAGGCAATGCTTAACGAAAAAACGATTAGGGATATTAACGTTAGGTGTAAGAAGAGGGATGGTGTGACCATCCCAGTTTTGTTTTCGGCTTCTCTGGTAGAAATCGAAGGAGAACCGACGGGTGTAGCCACAACCCTTCATGATCTGAGCGCATATGAGGCAGTGACACATGACCTTCGAGTTTCAGAAGAAAGATACAGAACCCTAGTGGAAAATGCGCTTGTAGGCATCGGCATTCACCAGGACAACAAGATTGTTTATGCTAATCCTGTGTTATCTGATATGTTGGGCTACTCTATAGAAGAAAGTCTAGGACAAAGTATATCTGAGTTTATAATCCCTGAAGAACGTGAACTTATTCTAAGGAGAGCTACGAAGAGACAGGAAGGTTCCAAAGAGCCCATTATATATGAAATAACGTTGATGAAGAAAGATGGCACTCCTCTCAACGCGCTCATCAGTAATGCAGTTATTGAATACGATGGGAAAAAAGCAACTATGTTTACGATTTCAGACATCACAGATACTAAGGCTCGTCGAGGTTTAGAGATTGCAAATAAAGAACTAGAAGCGTTTAGTTACTCCGTTTCCCACGATTTGCGGGCTCCTTTAAGAAGCATCCGTGGGTTTAGCCAGGCGCTTTTGGAAGATTACGGAGATGTGTTGGATGAGAGGGGTCGGGATTATTTAACTCGAGTGATAAGGGCGACAGAGCGCATGTCACAGATCATCGATGATCTTTTGGATCTTTCCCGTTTTTCCCAGCGAAAACTCAACTATGGGATAGTAAACTTGAGCGCCATCGTTAAGGATATAGTAAATGAATTGTCCGAAAAATATGGGCAACGGGACGTGGATGTGAAAATTGCCGACGGTTTGGTAGCAGAGTGCGATGGCGCTTTGGTGCGGATCGTCTTGGAGAATCTTTTAGATAATGCATGGAAGTTTACTGCAAATCGGGAACAAGCAGTGATACAGTTTGGAGCTATAGAAAAAGAAGGTGAAACTGTATATTTTGTACAGGACAACGGCGTTGGGTTTGACATGGAATATTCTGAAAAGTTGTTTAACCCTTTTCAGAGATTGCACGGTGAGGAGTTTGAAGGAACCGGAATAGGATTGGCTACAGTAGCAAGAATTATCCACCGTCATGGCGGTAGGATATGGGCTCATGGGACACCTGGTGTTGGAGCAACTTTTTACTTTACTCTTGCGCCCTTTGGGAGGGAGGCAGATGGAGGAAAACAAGATTCCGCTTAGTTTGCTTCTAATTGAAGATTCAGAAGACGATGCCATACTTCTTCTCAGGGGGCTAAGACGGAACGGATTTGATGTGACTTTTGAGCGGGTTGATACGGAAGCTGATATGCGTCGCGCCCTTGAAGATGCCAGGTGGGACCTGGTCATTTCCGACTATAGCCTGCCGCAGTTTGATGCGTTACGCGCCCTGGAATTACTGAGAACATATGATCTCGATATACCGTTTATAGTGGTGTCAGGGGCCATCGGTGAGGAAACGGCTGTTTCTTTGATGAAGGCTGGCGCTTGTGACTATGTACTCAAAGACAATATCCATCGGCTTTATCCTGCGATAGTGCGGGAACTAAATACTGCTAGAATGAAGCGGGCTCGAAGAAGAGCTGATGAGGACCTAAAGGTCGCTTTCTTCGATTTGGTAGAAACTGTTTCTAGAGCGGTTGGGTCTCGTGACCCTTATACCGCAGATCATGAGCGGCGGGTCGCTATTTTAGCCCGGGATGTAGGAAGAAAAATGGGTTTGCCTGAAGATGTGGTGGAGGGTTTATACATAGGGGGACTTCTCCATGACATAGGCAAGATTTCTATACCGGAAAGCATTCTTAGCAAGCCTGGCGAATTGAGTAAAGAAGAATGGGCCCTTGTACGCACTCATCCGGTTCGAGGCTATGAAATATTAAAGGATACAAAATTGCCTTGGCCTGCGGCTGAGATGGCACTTCATCATCACGAGCGTCTTGATGGTTCAGGGTACCCTGATGGAATTAAAGGTGACGATTTGAGCGTAGAGGTCCGGGTTCTAGGCGTGTGTGACGTGGTAGAAGCTATGTTGTCCCATCGTCCTTATAGGCCTGCCCGGACTGAAGAAGAAACTTTGGATGAGATCTTAAGTGGCCGAGGAGTTATATATGATTCGGACGTAGTGGACATAATTGTGCCTATGGTGAAAAGTGGCAAGATTCCTGAGATGTAGGTAGGTCATTGGCTAATTACTGAGGTGCGGCTTTTCTTAGGTAGAAACTCAGACTTGATTTTCTGGGTGTACAATATGGATAATATGGTGTATAGTGGTAACGTCCTGCGAAGATCCAGTCGAAAGTGGCGGCTGCAAAGGTTATATGCCGCAGTATGCTTTAAAACATGAC
>DGFF01000060.1:0-26953 GCA_002391545.1 Candidatus Fermentithermobacillaceae bacterium UBA3907
AAGGACTAAAAACGGCAACCAACTGAAGATTTTCCCCAAGGATAAAGGACACAGCAACATAGGAAGGGCACATACCATAGCCGCTACCGTAAACATGCTCCAAACTCCAGCCAGAAGGAATCCTACGATGGATACGTGGTCGAAACTACTAGCCAAAATAGGGAATAACAGACTCGCCATGAGTACAGATTCTAGAAGTCTTTGTCGAATCATCCCAAGGTCAAATGATTCAGTAAAAGTCCTTCCGTATTCTCCCACAACCTGGCCTGCCATCATGCCTGCAAAACTCAGTTGAAACGATACGCTTAGAAGGGGATACGGCACCCTAAACCCGATAATGAGTCCACAAACAGCTAGCCCGGCTAAAGGATTATATTTGCGCCTGCTCCAAAACGCCCCATGCTTCATCAATATGCACAAAAACGCTCGGAAAGGACCAACTGCGAAACCTGAAAGGCCTGCCCAAAAATAGGCTGCACCTATTGCTGAAATCTTACCTAGGTTAACATTCCTAGTCAGCTTTTTGACTGCAATTTCCACCCAAGTAGCCGCAATGCCCACATGGAATCCTGCCACCGATATGAACCTTGAAAGCCCGGCAGAACGAAAACTATCTGCATCATCTGGAGAGAGATCACATTTATCTCCCAGGAAAATCCCTTTCAAGATTCCTCTTTCTTCTCCTACAAATAGATCATCGATCCTTTTTTCAATGTAATTGGCGATACTGGGGAAAACCTTGTGTAGAGCACGTTTTGAGGTAATCTCCCACCTTTCATTTAGGTTCCCCTTCACCTGGAGGAAAACGCCCTTATCCATAAGATATCTCCGATAATCAAACTCACCAGGATTGTTTGCCCTAGGAGGAACGCTTATCTTACCTGACACCGTTACAACCTGCCCTACCTTTGGGAGTTGCGCGAGAAGTCCGTCTGAAACATCATAAAGATACACCTGGGCTTTTAAGTTTTGAGAGCCTTCAAGCAGTTTACTTCCGTCCATATTCTCAATGGTACCTATGAATTCTATCCTGTCGCCTTTGACTCTAGGATTTTTTATCACTTCTATCGCCATGGACTCGTATTTTCCCTCAAGGGATTCTGCCACATACATCTTCTCGTCCCAAGAATAGGCGCGAAAACAGCCTAAGACATACCCTGATAGGGCCAGGAATAAGATGAGCATGTTCTTTATATGAGGATCGGAAGTTATTTCTTTGAAACGAAGTCGAAACGCCCTATACATGGCCGCGCCCGCAAAAAACAACAAACCGAACAGGATCTTTAGCTTAAAAGGGGACATTGGAAACGTTGCGCCTAGTACAAACCCTACTGACGGCGAAAAAAGCGGCGTAACGTGACCTCGAAACAAACCTGAAAGACCTTGCGGAGGCGTAAAACCTTTCGGTCTGCCTTCCCCACTAGGTTCTACAAAATATCTGTGGTAATTAAAAGACGGTGCCATGAACTCTAATTCTACGGCACCGTCTGGTAATCCTGCCTAACTCTGCCATAAGATACCAATTAATTTATTGGATCTTTAACTTCACCTACAAACTACTATTCTGTCCGTAAAGCCTCTACAGGTTCTAAGCTCCCTGCACGCATGGCGGGGTAAACCCCAAATACAAATCCTACTAACACAGAAAAAGAAAACGCGATAACTATAGAAGCGGGAGATACTGCCGTTTTGGGACCCAACTTAGCCAAAAGTTGCGACCCGCCAACCCCCACTATTATGCCAACTATACCTCCTAAAGAGCAAAGCAGAGCAGATTCTATGAGAAACTGCAATAGTATGTGAGAACGCTTGGCTCCCAAAGCTTTTCGCAAGCCTATTTCCCTAGTCCGCTCTGAAACTGCCACAAGCATAATGTTCATAACCCCAATTCCGCCGACCAGAAGCGAAACGCCGGCTATAGCCCCTAACATAAGGGTCATGATCCTGGTAGACTTCTGAAGTTCCTCAAGCATACTTTGTTGGCTCCAAATGTATACAGAATCTGGCCCGTATTTGGCCTCAAAAATCCGCTCTAAGGTGAGCTGGACCATGGGGATTGATTCCTGGTCTACAGCCTTTATATACACTTCATCGACCTTATTGGTTCCCCGCCTTTTCTGTGCCACTGTAATTGGAACAAATATCATCCGGTCCACGCCTTCGCCCAGGTTTTCGCCCTTCTCGTCGAGCACGCCCACTATCTCAAAAGGCTCTCGATCCAAATATATATACTCGCCTGTAGGATCCCTACCTGCGAAAAGTTCCTGCATGACCTGCCAACCTATTACGGCCACAGGCCGAGCTATTTCATTCTCCACAGCAGTGAAAAATCGTCCTGAATAAAGATCGTGGCTTCTGATTTCGGGGAATATCTCAGTTACCCCGCTTACTTCTCCCCATCTTTCCTTGCCTTCATAAGTAATCTGCGGCCACCATCTAACATCAGGCATTATCATGTCGATGCCAGGGACCCTTTGTTTGAGGTCAGCTAGATCTTCTACTGTTAACCTGGCATCCCATCGGTAAACGTATAGTTTTAGTATGTTAGTCCCTATGCTCTCGAAATTTGCAACCACTTCCCTACGGGCACCCTCACCTACTGATACGAGAGCGATTACAGAAGCAACCCCGATTATCACTCCAAGCATAGTCAGGGCAGATCTCATCTTGTTAGCAGTAAGCCCACGTAAAGACACACTGAAGAGGTCAGAAATTCTCACGCTATTCCCTCCTTAAAGTCAACTCAACAGCCGAAGTAATCCTCTCAAGATAACTTTTAATAAGGAACGTACGGCAGTTCGTTGCCCTCCTCAGGTTCTGTCTTGCTCATGGCTACTACTACTTCCTGGCCCTCAGAAAGCCCGCTTATTATTTCCGCATACATGTAGTTCATAGCACCAATCTCTACTTCCACTGGTTTGCGCTGATCCCCATCTTTCACGTCTACCATCCACTTATCGTCTTCTTTGTAAACCGCCTCTACAGGACAAAGAAGAACGTCTTCCTTTTTGGCAACAAATACTTCGGCCGATGCCCACATGCCAGGTCTCAGGAATCCAGGGTTTACTACGTGCACAATAACGTTAAAGGACGACATGCCTTCGCGCACTTCACCTGCGACTCCAACTTTGGAAACTATTCCTTCTATCTCCTGCCTACCCTCAGGACCCCAAAACTCCAGCATGGCTACTTGACCCTCAGACAGTTTCGCTATATCCATCTCGTCTACGTTTAACAAGAGGTCCATCTCGGTAAAATCAGAAACCTTGGCTGCTACCGTACCTTTGGCTATGTTCTGCCCTTTGGTTATGTTCTTAGACATTACAACGCCATCGATGGGACTGAGAATGTTTACGTTCCCCAGCTGACTTCTAAGCTCATCTAATTCAAGAACTGCTTGCTTGTACTCTAACTGCTTCTCCATGGCTTTGAGCAGCGCGTCTCCTGCTTCCAACTGCAAGATAGGCTCTCCTTCTTTTATCTCTGCCCCTTGTTTGACAAATATTTCTTTGACCTTGCCAGTGAAAGGAGTAGTTACAGATTCTTCTGCAGCGTACCCCGTTATTTCTACCTTCTGTTGGACATCCATGTCAGGAGTTTTTATGATCATGAATCCTTTATCTCCTACCCTCAAAAGCCCTGGATTCTTTAATTGAACCTGCACTTCGTAGAAAAACGACTGTTCACCGGCTATGGGAGTAGGGTCAGCTTTGGTTACTGTGCCGTCGGCGAAACCATCGAAACGGTCGCATGCAAAGGACGCTTTTTGACCAACTGCTACTTTGTCGAAAAGGGACTTGGGCAACAAAAAGGTAGACTCAAGGGTGGAATTATCTACGATCTTGCACACGGGCGAGGGAACAACAGCTCCTACCTGTGCGGTAAATTCTTCTATGCGACCCGAAATCGGAGCTTTGATAATAAGCGCCGTTTCAGGATCTACGTTGGCAACCTCTTCGGGAGTTACCCCGAAAGCTTTTGCCAGCTCCAAACGCAAAAGATCCAACGTGATCTCTTTTCGCCTAATATCGATCTCTATGGAACCTGCATCAACAAACGCAAGAGGTTGGCCCTCTGCCACCTGATCACCTATTTCGAAAAACACTTCTTTTACTACGCCAGATGCTCCCGAGATCGCTTCATCTTCGCGGCTGGCTTCCAGATTGCCCCATCCCCAAACAGTCACCTCAATATCGCCCCTGGTGACTGGCTTTACAACCATGACTAATTTTTCCTTGGAATCTCCTCCTAAAACCGCTTTAATGCCCCAATACCCTAGCCCGACCACGGCAACTGCTACCACCGCTACAATGACCCACCTTTTCCATTTTGCCCAAAAACCCTGCATAAAGCTGTCCCCTCTTCCTATCTCTGATAAATAATGACACATGATTCGAGTAGTATGACGTACCAGCAATAAACTTGTTCCGTAAGACTACCATATAGATCCAAAACCATCGAAATCTGAAACTACATTCAACCTTAATAGTACTCTATATGGGCAAACAAAAGAAGGAGGGAAACACCTAGCGTTATTCGCTAGGCGTTTCCCTGTAACTTACCGATCCTGTTTCTCTGCAGGCCTCGAGCCTAGATTCCAACCTTAGTAATCAAAATCATTCATAGGCGGATAAGCAGGTTGTTTCTCAGGCTCAGGCTTTTCGGCTACAAGCGCTTCTGTAGTAAGGATCATGGATGCAATCGAAGCGGCGTTCTCAAGGGCGCAACGTGATACCTTAAGGGGATCCACAATACCGTGATCAGCCACGTCCACAAATTCTTCGGTAATCGCGTCAAAGCCCCAGCCTTTCTTACCGCTGTTTTTGACCCTCTCTACCACAACCGAGCCTTCCCAACCTGCGTTTTCTGCGATCTGTCGTAGAGGTTCTTCAAGAGCTCTTTTAACGATGTTCGCTCCTACCTTTTCATCACCGTCTAATTCCAGCTCATCTATAACATTCATAACATTGATGTAAGTTACACCGCCACCGGGCACCATTCCCTCTTCAACAGCCGCTCTGGTAGCTGCAAGTGCATCTTCAAAACGGTGCTTCTTCTCTCTGAGTTCTGTTTCGGAAGCAGCGCCAACTCTTATGACTGCTACACCGCCAGCTAGCTTAGCCAGCCTCTCCTGCAGCTTCTCTCGGTCATACTCAGATTCGGTGTCTTCCATCTCTTTCTTGATTTGCTTAATCCGAGCCTCAATTGCTTCACGAGAACCTTTACCCTCGATAATTGTAGTCTTATCCTTGGTGACTCGCACTCGCGAAGCCTGGCCCAGCATGTCTAGATCTACATTCTCAAGTTTGATTCCAAGATCTTCGGATATGAACTGGCCGCCGGTAAGAACCGCAATATCGCCCATCATTTCCTTCCGTCTGTCGCCGAAGCCAGGAGCCTTGACAGCGCACACATTCAAAGTTCCGCGTATCTTGTTGACTACCAAAGTAGCCAAAGCCTCTCCTTCAAGCTCTTCACATATGATAAGCAAAGGCCTACCTGCTCTGGCAATTTTCTCGAGAAGCGGAAGGATATCGGCTACAGCCGAAATTGACTGCTCATAGATGAGAATGTAAGGATTCTCTAGTTCTGCTTCCATGGTTTCGGTATTGGTCACAAAATAACCAGAAACATATCCGCGATCAAATTCCATTCCTTCTACAACTTCCACAGTTGTAGCTGTGCCTTTAGATTCCTCTATGGTTATGACTCCGTCTTTGCCGACTTTGTCCATGGCATCAGCTATGATCTGACCCACTTCAAGATCATTTCCGGATATAGATGCTATATGTGCAATATCCTGCTTATCTTCGACAGGAGTTGCCAGCTCCTTCATTTCTGCAACTACTCTTTCCACAGCCTTGTCTATTCCCCGCTTGATAAAAACAGGGTTCGCTCCAGCCGTTACGTTCTTGAGTCCTTCTTTCACTATGGCCTGGGCCAAAACAGTCGCTGTGGTAGTTCCGTCGCCTGCTACGTCGTTGGTGTTCAACGCGACTTCTTTGCACAGCTGCGCTCCCATATTTTCAAACGGATCTTCTAACTCGACTTCTCTGGCTACTGTTACTCCGTCTTTTGTAATAACAGGTGAGCCATAGCTACGTTCCAAAACTACGTTGCGCCCCCTGGGACCCAACGTGATTTTGACTGCGTCTGTGACCGCATTTACCCCCTCCATAAGGGCGTTACGAGCTTCCACATTGTACTTCATAATTTTTGCAGGCACTTGCGTTCCCTCCCCAATAGTTTTGTAGTGTGTTACGCCAAATCCTGAAAATCAATGGATTGGAAGTAATCAGCGTTATTACTCTTCGTTTACCTTAATTGCGAGAATGTCGCTCTCCCGAACGATCAAATATTCTTCACCGTCAATCTTAACTTCGGTACCACTGTACTTCGAATAGATTACACGATCTCCTACTTTGACTTCGGGTGTAAGCCTAGTCCCGTCTTCGAGAACCTTACCGGGACCTACTGCAACAACTTCTCCTTCTTGCGGCCTATCCTTTGCAGTATCAGGTAGAACAATTCCACCTTTGGTTTTTTCTTCAGCCTCTACGGGCTTGAGCACTACGTGATCAGAAAGTGGTTTGAGAATCAAGTTAGACCCCCCTTATTGTGTTTTGTTGTTATGTGCAGTTGTTAGCACTCTATAGGGTTGAGTGCTAACCGAAAATAATTATAAGGATAGCGCGAAGAAATTGTCAACATCATTTAGAAAGAATTCTTGTCAGTTGGAATAGAAAAATCGCAATAACCGCTAGCGACATCACTTCACAGTTATAAAAGACTCAATTTTTGAGTACGTGGCATCGCCAATGCCTGAAACCTTTTTTATATCTTCCTTCCTAGTGAACTGACCTTTCTGTTTCCTGTAGTCCACGATAGCTTGAGCCTTAACAGGACCGATACCTGGAAGAGCCTCAAGTTCCTGGGCGGAAGCTGTATTTATGTTTATGGGAAACACAGGATTAGCCGCAAAACCACCTGATGCTCCTGTGCCAGACCCGGTAGAAGAACTTGATGATGGGAAAGCATTCGGAGCAGGATATTGGACTTCCCCTTTCTTCGGCACATATATCTTCTCTTGGTCATGCAACAAACCTGCAAGATTCAAGAAATCTATGTCCGCCTCATCCAAGATCTCAGCCAACTCCAATACCTCATACACTCGCTGTCCCTCAACTAATTTATAAACACCAGGGGATTTTACTGCACCAGTGACGTGGACAAAAATCACATTCTGCTCATCTTGTGAGTCAGAGGAACCAGGCCCGCCACCTGACCCGTCAAAACCTGGATGGCCCCACAGATCGTCTCCCCCAACTTCATTATCTCCACCTGGCGAAGGGTTCCCATCACGCATAAGAACCAACTCCCCAGAAGAAGAAGGAGACACTCCCTGCCACCAGAGGCTAAACGCCCCTATGAGCAAAAGTATAGATACCACACCAACGATTAGGTCCCTGCGTCTTTCCATGCCTAGACTGTACCAGGGCTACCATATCCTGTCAACCCTTATTTTGCCAGTGAAAGGTCAAAGCCGCGATCAAAGCACAATATTTACCAACTTATCCTTAACCACTATCACCCTTTTTACTTTTCCCCTAGCTTGCGGACCCTCACCTACTATCTTTGCTATTCGCTCAGACTCAAAAACTTTCTGGATCACTTGGTCGTCGGTTGAACCCGCAGGTACCAATATCTTATCCCGAACTTTGCCGTTTACCTGGATGACAATAGTAATCATGTCTTCTTTAATAAGTTCCGGATCAAACTGAGGCCAACCCGCTTGCTCCACAGTGTCTGAATTACCCAGCCTTTGCCACATTTCATGACACACGTGGGGCGCAAAAGGATTCAGTAATTTTACCAACGTTTCCCTTGCTTGATTCAAAGCATCTAGATCGATACATTCCTCAGGAAGCCTCAAGTATTTACCTATATAGTTAGATAACTCCATCAACTGAGAAACTGCAGTGTTCAAAGCCATTCGTTCTATGTCTTCTGTAACCTTCTTTATGCTCCGATGGGTAATCCTCAAAAGACCCTCTGTAGAAGCATCCACATCTGGCTGCTCATTCTCATTTCCCTTAATGGGGTTTTCTCCTTCGGTAGCCACCACGTCCTCAGTAACCTGCCGCCATACCCGTCGCAAGAATCGCTGCGCGCCTTCTACGCCCCTCTCAGACCACTCCAAATCCCTTTCTGGAGGAGCGGCAAACATCATAAATACCCTGGTAACATCTGCCCCGTACTTAGATACGATCTCATCAGCAGTAACCACATTTCCCTTGGACTTAGACATTTTGGCTCCATGGCGAACTACCATGCCTTGGGTTAATAGATTGGCAAAAGGCTCTTCAACAGAAACTAATCCCTCATCGTAGAGCACTTTAGTTATGAATCGGGCGTAAAGAAGATGCATAACTGCGTGTTCCACACCACCTATATATAAATCCACAGGACACCAGTACTCCACCGCATCCTGCCTAAATGCCGCTTTAGTCTCGTGGGGGCTAGTAAACCTAAAGTAGTACCAGGATGAACACACGAAAGTATCAATAGTGTCAGTTTCTCGCTTGGCTGCCGCGCCGCAGACGGGACAAGTAGTATTGATAAAAGGCTCATATCTCGCAAGAGGAGACGGACCTTCTGGAAGTACTTCCAGCCCCACTGGCAAGTAAACAGGAAGGTCTTCTTCAGGGACAGGCACGTCGCCGCAATTTGGGCAATGCACAATAGGGATAGGTGCACCCCAATACCTCTGCCTGGAAATAAGCCAGTCTCTCATCTTGTAAGTGACTTTGCCTCTGCCGATACCTTTTTCCTCTATATACTCGACTATTTTCTTCTTGCCGTCTTCGCTGAAAAGACCTGTAAATGGCCCAGAATTGACCATTATGCCGCTTCCAGTGTATGCACCATCCAACTGCTCAGAATCAAGAGTCATTTCCTCATTCTGGATCACCACTTTTATAGGTAGCCCGTACTTCTTGGCGAAAATAAAGTCCCTTTCATCATGCCCTGGAACACCCATGACAGCTCCTGTGGCATATTCGTATATCACATAATTCCCCACCAGAATAGGTATCTTATCCCCAGACACAGGATTCGTGGCATAAACCCCGGTGAATACCCCTTCTTTTTCCGCGACCTCCGAAGTCCGATCCATTTCAGACATTTGAGAAACCTTCTCTATAAAAGCCCTGACCTCGTTTGCATACTCGCTGCCTTGGATAAGCTGCTCAACTAAGGGGTGCTCAGGAGCCAAGACTATGTAGGTCACCCCGTAGATTGTGTCTTGTCTGGTGGTAAACACAGGGATCTTTTCGCCTCTGGGACCTATAAAATCGATTTCAGCCCCTTCGCTCCTGCCTATCCAATTCTCCTGCATGATCTTTACGTGTTCCGGCCATCCGTCAAGGTTCTGGAGATCGTTAAGAAGCCGCTCGGCGTAATCAGTTATCTTGAAGAACCATTGCTCCATATGGCGTCTTTCGACCAAAGAATCACAACGCCAGCATCTGCCCTGCTCTACCTGCTCATTGGCTAGGACAGTGTGGCAATGAGGGCACCAATTGACTGGCGCCATTTTCTTGTACGCCAATCCGCGCTTGTAGAGAAGAAGAAAAAGCCACTGGGTCCATTTGTAGTACTCAGGAAAAGCGGTACATATTTCCCGCGACCAATCGTAGCTGAAACCCAGACTTTTGATCTGTTCCCTCATATGGGCGATGTTGCTCCATGTCCATTTGTCTGGAGGCGTTTTCCGGGCTATAGCAGCATTTTCCGCAGGCATGCCAAAAGCATCCCAACCTGTAGGATGGAGCACGTTGTACCCGTTCGCCCACTTATACCTGCATACAGTGTCTCCTATAGTGTAATTTCTAAGATGACCTACGTGGAGATCACCAGAAGGGTACATAAACATCTCAAGCCCGTAGAACTTGGGCTTAGATGGGTCCTCGCTAACCACGTAAGTCTCATTATCCCGCCAAAAAGCCTGCCATTTAGATTCTATTTCCCTAGCATCGTACAATTGATCATCTACCAGGTTTTGGCTATAACTATCTTTCTTTTCTGCCAATCTAACTACCTCCGCTTCTACTTAACGCTCTCAAGATCAAATCCCTAACATAAAGTAAGCCCTCATCCTAGGGACGAGGGCTCAAATTCGCGCACATCCGCGGTACCACCCTGGTTCAGTTGATATAATTTCAACTGCGCTCTAAGCGCTTAACGGGCGCTACACGTGCATCGCTAACAGGCTGCTGCAAACCGCTAATTCAAGGCAGACTCCCTTCGCGACACAAGCTCAGAGACGAGTTCAGCATCTCTTACGGTGCCAGTTCACACCATCCCTGGCTCTCTGTGACCCCATAGATACCTACTACTTCTCCTCATCGCCAACAGCAATCGCGCTAACTTCTTTATTTGTCCGCATTATATGGCATAAACCCACACAAGTCAACGGATATCCCTTTGGATACAAAACCACTGTACCTGACTAATCGGTTCCGCCAAACCTGACGATCTCTGTTACGTACCCTGCTCTCTCGCCTCCAACTTTTATGACTGCCTCAGTACCTTTTTGTGCCTTAACAACCCACGTCACCTTGGTAATACGGTTTCCACGTCCAGAAGAGGGCCAGGCAGATGTAGACCCAGATCGACCGTCTAAATTCCCGATCTCCTTCTTTGCCTTGCCAATAACTTGTATTTCACCTGTGTTCCCCACTTCTTCCTTCTCACCACACTCACATTCACCTGTATGCTCACACTCCTCAGAATGCTCTAAGGGCCTCGAATCCTTCCACTGATCTTTCCCTAGGATCTCTGCAGTAAGAGGCCGGGCTTTCTTGAGCTCTTTAGCCCGTTCGCTTCCGCAAGTAGGCAAGAAACCTGTATTTCTCACAAACGCGCTCACTTCATAGACATCATCGCCAACGTTCTTCACTTCGACGCTGCTAATTTCTATTCTAGGAAGGGTAGCTGCAGCCCGAATTATAAACATAGAGTTTTTGTGACACTCTGCTTCAAGAAACTGAAAAGGCGCGTTCTGCATTACGTACTTGTTGTACCATCCTCCAATTTCCACTTCGCCCAGCTGAGGATGGTTAAACGAGCGCCAGTTTTCAAATCCTTTACCGCCAAGCTCCCTGTCATTCCAAGTCAACATTTTCAGATAGTCTTCCTCTTGTTCCTTGGGTGACTTTTCTTTGCGCGGGAACTGATGTATATCTGATCTCTGGCTCAAATTCCAAGTTTCTACTGTATAAGCCAAAATACCCCGGTGATCGAACAGCCAATCATCAAAAGCTCCTCTACTGTATTGATCTCCTCCTCCATAATATTCCTCGTAGCAAGGTACGCACGGGTAATCGGTTTCCTCGGTTCCCATTTCTCCGATGGCAATCATAGCTTGAATGTCATGGCGTGGGCTCTTGGTCTGGGGGTGAGCTCCAGGAACGCGCAAAATTACGCCTCCTGTAGTGTGGTAAGTCAGGGCTAATGATATGTTCCGATGGTCTGTTACAAACTCGGCCACCGCCCGGGTTTCAGGCTCGGACAAGGGGAATTCACCTGCGCCCGACTGTTCAACTTCGGGAACCCATCCACATGGAAAGTTACGGTTAAAGTCCAAACCCCATTTGGGCGGGGCAGGTTTCACTTCCGCTCCGTCATATTCTCTTATGTAACCTTCAGTGTATATCCGATAAAACGTGCCTTCGTCCTCATCGGGAGCCCGTCTAACCATTGCCCTGGGATCTTTGTCGGACACCTTCCATTCCCCTGTTTCGTCTTTTACTCGCATCGTCAAAATATGTCCGTCTCCATCGATATCTGCAGGATACAGACCCTCTAGCTCGTCAGGATCGGGAAAAGGATAGGGTCGGGGAGCAGACCTTAGGGTCTCTGGGGTTGTGAGATAAACCTCTGCCCCATCAGGAGATACCCTGGGCACAAAATACAAGGTATTTCTATTTAGGATGTTTTGAATCTTCTCGTCCATTTCGTAGTGTTCAAGGATGTATTTTATGGCGTACAAATTGATCATAGACCCAGTAACTTCGCCTGCGTGGAAGTTGCCGTCCACGTAAATGGCAGGCTTCTGATCAGGATCCCCAGTTTCTTTCTCTGAAATGGTTACTGCCCAAATGTCACGGCCCCCTCCGCTTTTTCCTATAGACTCAAGTTCCATAAGACGTGGATATTTTTTTGCCATTTCATTTAAGAACTGCACCATTTCGTCGTACGTAAAATAGTGGTCGAATGTTGTCTGAGAAACTGTCATAGATTAGCACTCTCCTTACAGCAAAACTAGATTTGTTTCAACCCTTTAAGCAGAGACTCAATTCTACTGCTTGGCTAGTCCCGATAATAACGCTTCTTTCTGTATTCCATATCTAGGCAAGAAATCCTTTACAGTAGAATGAAATTAATCTGTAATAGAAGTCTATAGAGGTCGGCTTTCAAACTATATGCATGGATGCATAAAAAAGAAGGATATTTCTCCTATGCAGTAGAAAACGCTAAGTAGAAGCATCTTTTATAGATCAGCGAAAGGTGCATCAAAACATATGAAAATAAGAAAGTGGTTTTAAGGAGGCAAAATAGTGGATACGTCAAGAGAAAATATTTATAATCTGCTTTTGGATCTCGTCAAAATTCCAAGCGTGTCGCCAGGGGAAGGCGAAACCCGGCTGGCTGAGTTCATCCATGATACCCTGGGTAATCTACCCTACTTTCAAGAACATCCTAACAACTTGTGCTACATCCCTGTACCTGATGATCCCTTTGGTAGGAAAAACGTATTTGCCATGGTGGAAGCCGAACCCAAAACTAACCGCACCATTATCCTAACAGGCCACATAGACGTGGTAGATACCAAGGAGGCCCGATCCCTGGAAGAAGTTATGTTTGATCCTGAAGAATACACTAAGAGGATAAAAGAACTGGATCTCCCTGAAGAAGCAGCAAAAGATTTAGAATCAGGCGATTATTTATTTGGCAGGGGAGTTATGGATATGAAAGCGGGCATCGCCATACAAATGGCCCTTCTTGCCGAATACTCGCAGAAGCCCGAGGAGCTCCCGGTGAATATAGGTTTTTTAGCGGTTGTAGACGAGGAAAACAACTCAGCAGGAATGCGCGCAGCCATAACTCACCTGGCCAAGCTGGAAGATCAGGGCTTAGAATTCGTAGCCTGCATAAACAGCGAAGGTGTAATACCTAAGTATCCAGGCGATACTAACAGGTACATAGATATTGGGACAATCGGAAAGATAATGCCTTTCTTTTATTGCGTGGGACGGGAATCCCACGTTGGGCAATACTACGCCGGGCTAAATGCCAACCTACTTACATCGGCAGTGAGCATGGTCCTTGAAGGTAATCCTGAATGGGCCGAAGTATGGAAAGGTGAGGTCTATCCGCCGCCTGCATCTCTCAAGCAAAAAGATTTGAGAGAAATATACTCAGTGACGTTACCTGCTAGAGCTATGGTTTACTTCAACCATCTTACAGTAACCAGCACGCCTGCGGAGATACTGGAAAAAAGTATGGAAGTAGCTACTCAAGCCTTTGAAAAAGCTATACAGCACTTAGAGCAAAGCGCCGAAGAGTTTTCTCAAAAGGCAAATGCTCCAGTGCCTGTACCATGGAAGTCAAAAATCATGAAATGGCAAGATTTGTTCGCAGAAGTGTCCAAAACTTTTCACGGCGATCTAGATACCTATGTCGAAGAATACATCGACAACTTACCAGATGGGTTCGATGAAAGAGAAAAATCCCTGGCCGTAGTAGGAGAGCTGATCCGACTTTATCCTGACAAAAACCCAATGATAGTCGTGGGATTTTTGCCTCCTTACTATCCTCACAAAACCAACAAGCGGGAAACCGATTCGGAGAAGAAAATACTGGCGGCTGTAGAAGAAATAATTAAAGAGGCAAAGGATGAGTTCAGCGAAACCATGGCCATTTCAGAGCATTTCGCATCTATCAGTGACTTAAGTTATCTAGGCTTCCAAGGAGAAAAAGAAGAACTCACACCCTTGGCTTCAAACACACCTGGATGGGGAATTATATACGATATCCCGTTAGACGACCTTTTGAAATTGGACATCCCAGCAGTAAACCTAGGGCCAATGGGGAAAGACGCCCATAAATTCGTGGAGCGCCTAGAACTAGACTACTCCCTCGATGTAGTACCTAAACTACTCAAATCCTTAATACAAAAATTAGCGTAAAGCAAAGCAAAGGAGCAAAGCAAAGGAGCAAAGCAAAGGGGACGGGGGTTTCTGCTTCACGATGGAGCAGAAACCCCCGTCCCCTTTGCTTCTTTCCTTCATATCTTGTCGAAGGTGGCAATAAGTTGTTCTTTTCGAATAGACAGAGGTTCATCTATGCGCGATTTGGCCAGATCTACGTACTCTTGGTTAATATCGTAACCGCAATAATCGCGCCCTAGATGCTTAGCTACTTTCAAGGTTTGACCTGAGCCACAAAAAGGATCTAACACCAAGTCCCCAGGGTAAGAACACAGCTGGATCAACCGATAGGGAATTTCCTCTGGAAACGGGCATGGGTGATCTAAGTAACCAGGAGGGACAGGCGCTATATGCCACACAGTGTTTGCAATATCGTTGGTAAAAAGCCTCCCTGTAGAAACTGTAGAAGTTTCCTTTTCCGAGTCGGTTTTCCCTGTGTAAATAGGAGGGCCGGGTTTCTTAAACACCAATATGTATTCGGTCATTATATTAGGATAATAATACCCAGGATATGGGTTCTGGATGAAAACTCCTGCACGCTTTACGCCGCCTGTTACTTTGTGCCATATAATATCTTGATGAAACTCCCAACCAGATGACCCCACTTCTCCGACTGCATATTCGCTTTTACTTCTGTCCTGGCCTTCTTTTACGCTGCCATCCCTTGCGCCCTGTCCCTTTCTAGTAAGCATTGAGACCACATCAAAGGGAACAGGGTAATGCTTGCGCTGAAACAAAACGGTACCTATTACCATGGCCAAAAAGCCGCCTGGTTTTGTCACCCGATATACTTCATCGCAAACTTGATCTAACCAGTCTAAATATTCGCCGTAATCTACATATCCCACAGAATATTGCCTCGTCCTGTAGCTTTCACCAGGACTATGAATGTGCCTGTCGTAGTCTATAGCGTTCCAATAAGGAGGCGACGTCACTGTAAGGCAAACTGAATCATCAGGTAATTCACACATGTCTAAACATGATTTGCAAAACACTTGGTTTTTGTACTGTCCTATTTCCGCCACTTTAATCGGCGCTGTTATATCTAATCAGCAGCCTTCACCTCCAAAACTTTTCCCTTTCATAGCCATTTAATAGTACCCACCACAATCAAAGCCCACGTAAACCCTATGAAAATGAACTCCAAGAGCCACGCCCAATGTTTCGCCAGAGACTTAAATTTTTGCCAGCCTTCAGGATCCTGCCTAAATTGTGACCAGAATAATTTGAAGTCCTGCCAAAGCAAAGACACTTCCGAACGAGAGAAAAACAAGGTGGCAATAGTCCCTACAATTACAACGGAAACGACTATCAAATAGACACTGCGAGAGCTTATCACTTCCACATAGGGCAAACCTGCTCCTGCCAAATTGGCACCTACATGGATCAAAATACCAGGAACAATAGAATCGTACTTCACCGCTAAGATCCCTGAAACTACAGCGATTACAAAAGCCCCTATCATGGCTAACGGATTGTGCAGCAGGGCAAAAAAGATAGCCAAGAAAATCACAGCCCATTCCTGGCCCCAATCAGAAAAAGCATTTAAGAAAAAACCGCGAAAAACCATCTCTTCCACAATAGGAACTATAAGAACCATCCTTACCACGACTAGCACTGAAAGCTCTCCAGGCGAAGGTACGACCGCCGTAGCCCATTCCAATAACTTACCTTTTAGAAGCAAATCGATCCCAGCAAATACCAGCGCCTCTACGTAAATGATGGCTATACCTAACACGACCAACAGCAGTATGTGAGAAGCCTCTAAGTCTACCTTCTTTAGACGAAACGTTTCGCCAAACGAAAGTCCCTTCTTTTTACCAGCACTAGTGAGTACAATTATCATCACGATATACGAGATAGCAACAGCGACAAAATCGACAAACAAGAGCACAGGACTCTCCTCAGAAATTTCGGAAATATTTGGCGTCATAGAAAACCATATAATGACCACACCAATAACAATGCTCACAATCTCTCCCAGTACCGTACCCCAAAAATGAGCCTTTCCTGCATCAAAGGGATCCAATGAAAGACCCGAATCCAGGATCTCATCCTGTTTCATCTCTCTTTCATCGCCTCGCACTCCACTTTTTCTTGTCTCCTCGCTTCCACCCACCCTTTCAACCTCCTTTTTAATCCTAAGCCTTCTTGACACACATATCTTTTGCAGGCCTAATCCTCCTTGAACTTCCGTCCCTTAAATATGCCCTTTTACAACCCTACACATAACCCAAATTCCTGCAGAGGATCACACATCATGTATTGATCGCAAAAACCATTGCAGAAATTTCACAGAAGCTTTATGGAAATTAGATAATATAAGAGCGGGGTTATAATCACGCCAGGCAAAAGGTTGGCAACTCTAATCTCCTTCAATTCAAGAAGGCCCATACCTATGGCAAACAGCAGCAAACCACCTACTGCCGTCATCTCTGCAACCATCTCCAGGCTCATTATCTGGCTTAATAGACCAGCACCCAAAGTGATCGCACCCTGGTATAAAAACACAGGGATACACGAAAACCCCACGCCTACTCCTAAAGACGACGCAAAAGCTATAGACGTAAACGCATCAATGGCAGATTTTGCTGCCAAGGTGCTGTAATCGCCTGTAAGTCCATCCTGAATCCCACCTATTATCGCCATAGGTCCTACGCAAAATAGAAGGGAGGCAGTTACAAATCCCTTGGCGAACTTGCCTTGGGAAGGTAAACTACCGTCTGGAGCAGATTCAGCCTTGGAGCCCTTCCCTGCGAACTTCCGTTCCAAATAACTGCCCAACTTGTTAACCCACGAATCTATATCTATCAGTTCGCCTACAATACCTCCTAGGGCGACCCCTGCCAACGGATACAAGATATTCGCAGTTTCAAGGGCCATCTTTATCCCAATAATGCAGGTAACAAGTCCCAATCCGCTCATCACAGTTTCTTTCACTTTTTCAGGATATCTATCACCCAGGAGCAATCCGATTCCTGTTCCTAGGATAATCGCAACAGTGTTTATTAAAGTACCTTTCACTATCCCTCGTCCCCTCTAGTTCCCTTGACTATACAATTTCTACATAGATGCGGAAATTCCTTGCCTCGAAATACCCTTCATAAAACTTACATCGACTGGTGACTCATATAAAAACAACTGGAGGAGAAAACTAGAAACATAAGGTCGATAACTAAGATTAACTGATTACCTGCAGGGTTATCGTCCAGTACCTTGTCGTTCGAAGTGTCTCACCAAAAGCAGGTGAATCACACCTACGCAAAAACACATTACCGCAAAAATGCTAAATGACCGATTGTATCCCATGTTATCTACCATTATTCCAGATGCAAGAGAGCCGACCAAATATGGTCTGACCCGCTCCAGCCAGCTCAGGTGGAAATAGGTCATTTACCTTTTGAACCGCAACCAGATAAAACAGCATGTAATTTAGACCTTCGAATACTTGGGTCGCTAGCAAACAAAAGGGCGACTTTGCGCTAATCAATAATAACCACCTGATCCCTGAAGAAATTATAGACACAGTTAGTAACGTATCATCTGACATATAGTCGAAAAGGGTCTGGTTCCACATTATGATGGCCATTTCGCTCAATCCACCTATTATCATTCCAAAACCTATTTCAAGAGCGCTCAATCCCCTATAATCAAAATATACGCTTAAAAGGCTTAATGGCCCCGTCAAAGCGATTCTGTATAACAAACTTACCGCTAGCAACCTCACAAAATCGCCTCTGGTGACCATATGCTTAATCTCATCTTTATCCAAAGATTGGGATACACAACCCACCATTTCTTGGGAAGGCAAACACCGATAAGCAAATTCCAAGCAAAACCAGGGCAGGGATATAATATGCCCAGACAAGACCTGCTCGATCGAGAGCTAATCCACCTAAAACAGATGAGAAAAGATAGCCATAAGACCCCCATACCCTGATCGTTTCAAACGAATGTCCTCCTTCGCGGCACCAAATGAGAGACCATGCATCCAATAAAGGCATAAGGCTTGATAAAAACAACGAAAACAGGGCATACACAACTATCCTCCCTACAGGTTCAGACTGAAAGGGAACTAAGAAGCCTGATGCCGCAGCCAAAATCGAAGTACACGCTATAACTACGTGTTTATTAGAAGACCTGTCGTATATGAAACCAAGAAAAGGATGTCCTATTACAGCTACTGCAAAATAGACGGCGTTGAGCACCCCTATTTCAGAAACCGAAAGGCCTTGTTCTCGAAAATATATGTTCCCATAAGTCCAGTAGACGCCCAAAGCAAGATATGTAAGAAAGTAAATAGTTGAGAAGGCAAATCTTATCTTGCGGGATTCCAGTGTATACATGTAAGTCCCTCCCAACCAATCTGCCTGCCCCTTTTCATTAGATTATACGAAATCGCTCCCTAAATTTGCAAAATTAAAGGAAGATAGATATAAATTGTAGAAAGCGTTAACAAACTGCAAAACATGGGGGCAAGAGGATGAACACTTCAAACTACAGCCAGAACTCTGAATGCCCAGACCGGGAAAAAGTCATCTCAATACCTTTGGGACATCTCGTAGAAGGCCATCTCATTTCCAGGCCAAACCGCTTCCTAGCAATAGTAGACTTACACGGAGAAAAGGTACAAGCCCATGTGTCAGACTCTGGTAGACTTGAAGAACTCTTGTTTCCTGGCAACAAAGTTATGATTAGAAAAGTAGACTTAAGCCCAACATCCAAACCGTCTAAACGCAAAACCGAGTACGACCTGGTTTTAGCTGCATCTGACGACATTTGGGTGTGCATAGATACTAGGTACCCTAACGATATTTTTGAAATGGCCGTAAAAGGAAATGTGCTTCAGGAATTTTGTGGGTATGAAGAGGTCCAAAGAGAAGTCTCCTTGGACCGAGTCATCAATGAAATAACCTCAATCGCTTCCCAAAACCATCTAGAAAATGAACAACTCATCTCTTCCCTCACCTTATTTGAAACGAACCAAAAATCCAAAAAAACACCTAAAAGTCGGTTCGACTTTTTCCTTTCCGGACCTTCAAAACCCCCTCTTTTACTTGAGGTTAAATCGGTCAACTTATGTGTGGACGGAACAGGGCTTTTCCCTGACGCCCCCACCCAAAGGGGTACACGACACGTAAGGGAACTATGCAACTTAGTATCTCTAGGCCTAGATTCGGCAATATTATTCGTAGCCCAGAGGGAAGATGTGAAACTAGTCTCACCCCACAGGAAAATGGACCCTGACTTTTCCCAGGCCATGGATCAAGCTTTAGAAATGGGAGTGAAAGTAGTCGCCTTAAGGTGCATCGCCTCTCCTTTAGAGTTGCGGCTTGACCCTGACCCTATTCCCTACATCCCCTAGCCTATAGTTCAACTTCGTCCGTTTCTTTAAGTATTACCCTGGATCCATACCTCAATGCCCACACTTTGCCGTCATAATCAGTCAATAATCTTATATGATCATCTACTCCATCAACATCTATAACTGCAGTATCAGGCCCTGTAGTATATACAGAATATGTCTTAGAATCTACAGTCGCCTTAATCTCACCGTCAACTATATGCAGCTTTACGCATGCGCCTTCTCCTGAACGATACGTACCCACAAATTTCACAAGTCTATCCATAGGCTGGGGCTTTATTTCCCTTTCTGTGATGGGAGTTTCAACGTCCAGACCAAGGAATAAGTTGACCGCGCCCAACCACACCTTGCTCGCAGGAAAGCCACTCATATTGGACAAAACTGCAACACCCAAATCCCTTTCCGGGACGTACCCAATATTAGACGCAACTCCCTTTAAAGAACCACTATGCTGAACCAAGGTTACGCCGTGGTAATCAGGCCTTACGTTGAACCCGTAGCCATACCATCGATCGGGATTGTAAAGATAGTATGAGGTGATCATCCTGGACACTGAGGGGGAAGAAACAAGTCTGAGCTCGCCTACCCGCCCTTCATTTATGTACAGATTCAGGTACTTCAAAAGATCTGGCACAGACGACTTCAGAAACCCACAGGCGGTAAACGCAGGAGCCTCCTGCCAATTATCAGACCCTAATAAACTATCATCCCGATCTTTGTAGTAAAGACGGGTGACTTCGGGAAACTCCAACATCTTATCCAACCTAGTAGTTGTATTATTCATGCCAAGGGGTTTTAAGATGTTTTCCTGGAGGAAATCCTCATATGTATCACCGGAAACCGCTTGGATGATCGCCCCCAAAAGAGCGTAACAATCATTTGAGTAACTAACAAATTCCCCTGGGGCACCCAAAAGGCGGTATTCATGGGTGGCAATAAATTCGATGAGGCTATCTGCATCCTTGAGGCTTGGCACCTCGTCACGCTTGCCGCCTGTTTCTTTATTTGGTTCTTTCTTCTCGTCAGGCTGACTACTTTCTACAATAGCGTAGTTGAGCGAGGGCAGCGGCGGAATGCCCGACGTGTGGGTCAAAAAGTTATGTATCAGTATCTTGCCGGTAAACTTAGGATCAGGCACTCTAAAGTTGTGAAGATACCTGTTTACAGGCTCTTCTATAGATACCAGACCCTTCTCGCAAAGATGGCTTATTGCCAAGGCTGTGAAAGACTTGGTTACAGACGCTACTCCAAATACTGTGTTTTCGGTTACAGGAAGCTTCTCCTCCAGGTTTCTGTAACCGAACCCTTTCAAATATACCACTTCGCCTTTGTGAATCATTCCTACGCAAACTCCTGGAGCCCCATGCTTTTCCATCATGCCGTCTGTAAACGCCTGAAAAGCGCCAGGGTCAAAAAATCCATTTTTCTCTCTCACCAATCAAATTCCTTCCTTTCCATTTTGACTCTCATTGATCGACTTAAGTATGGTCCCACCGCCGTACACAAAATCCCCTTGATAAAACACAAGGGACTGACCTGGGGCCACAGCAAAAAGAGGCGTGGAAAACTTGACATATGCAATATCTCTTAAGTCCTTTGACGCCCCTCCCTCCTCTCCTTTGGCCATTAGGAAAGCTGGAGGATACAAAGTAGCTTCAACCTCCTTGCCTCTATACCGAACTGCACACGTACCGTGTACAGGCGAATCAGGGTCATCGGTCATTATAAAGTTTAGCCGATGAATGTAACAACCGTGAGCATATCCCTCTTCTCGCTTTCCTACTATCAATTTGTTTTCTTCCACATCCATGTGGATCACATATAAAGGGTCTGGGCTATGAATGCCCAGACCTCTTCTCTGGCCCACAGTGTAGTTTTGAATCCCCCTGTGACATCCTAAAACTTCACCTGCAGTATCTACAATCAATCCTGGTTTGAATCGTACATTTCTTTCTTCAAGAAATTCCCTGTAACTTTCCTGGGTGATGAAACATATCTCTTGGCTTTCCGGCCTGTCTGCGGCATGTAGTCCCTTTTCTCTGGCTATTTCTCGAACCTGAGTCTTGGTCAAATTTCCAAGGGGAAACATAGCGTGGCTTAGCATGTTCTGATCCAACCCATACAAAACGTAGGTCTGATCTCTATCCCGGTCTTTGGCCCTAACAAGGTACGTCCTGGGAGAAAGGCAACAATCCTCCCATTTCCCTGAATCTCGGTCATATGCCCATTGAACCGCCGCTGATACGCAATTTTCGACAAGTTCTTGAGTGTCTTTACGTAGTCTGCCGCATCTGGCATAATGCCCAGTTGCCAGGTAATCTGCACCAAGCTCTTCAGCTTTAGCCAAAAGATGCCCAAACTTTATTTTAGGATTGCATACGACACATGGATTCGGCGTTACACCTTGCGTATATCCCTCTACAAAAGGTTCAATAACTTCTCGTTCGAACTCACGGGTCAAGTCTACTACGTAGTGAGGCACCCTAAGTTGGTCGCACACCTTTTTCGCGTCCTCGATTGCAAAATAAGCGCCTCCCAACCCGCTCTTATCAATCCTGCTGTCATAGGAGTCATTGGGGGCTTCCGAAATCTTCATGGTGATACTGAACACTTCGAACCCTTTTTCTAGCAACAGCGCACACGCGACAGAGCTGTCTACTCCTCCTGACATGGCTACTGCCACTTTGGGTCTTGCCAAAGTATGTTCCCCCTTCATAGAAAGCCACTTTGTAACTACTTGCTGCTCCGCAAATCCTAACCTTTGTCCATTCATCTTCTATATTTGTTATCTGGTTTCCTACATGTAAAAAGCATTTAAGACTGTCGAAGGTTTTTCTCACTAGGCGCAGAATAGTTTAACAAAGGGGGTTGCTATGGTGAAAGAAGCACTTCACGGACTCAATGTATCCATAATAGGAGGAGGTAGCGCTTACACTCCAGGCCTCGTAGAAGGTTTCATAAGACAGAAAGAAGATATCCCGTTATCTAAGCTGGTACTTATGGACATAGACGAGCACAAACTAAACATTGTCGGCTCTTTTGTTCAGATGATGCTAAACCCCCATTTGCCCAACTGCGAGCTCATACTTACAACTGAAAGAGAGCGAGCCATATATGACATGGACTACATAATCTGTCAGATAAGAGTTGGGGGACTAGAAGGAAGGCATATCGACGAATACATACCGATTCAGTATGGGGTGATAGGCCAAGAAACTACAGGTCCAGGCGGATTTTCCATGGCCCTTAGGACTATTCCGGTCATGGTAGAAATAGGAAAGGAAATCGAGGAAAAGAATCCCTCAGCCTGGCTCATAAACTACACCAATCCTACAGGTCTAGTAGCCGAAGCTATAGGGAAAACATCAAAGATAAAGCACATAGCCATTTGCGATGAGCCAATGGTGCTTCAAGAATCTCTGGCTTCGTTCCTCAGGGTATCCCCTGAACGTTTGTTCTTCGACTATTTTGGCCTTAACCATCTTGCCTGGGCAAGACATGTTTTTCTCCAAGGTGTAGACGTATTGCCTAAAGTAAGACAAGCCCTGGAACATACTAGTGTGGAAGAGGTAGAATCCTTGTTTGATGAAGAACTATTGAAAGATCCTAAAGTGAGAACTGAACTCGTAAACACTTTGCGGATATTTAAGGACACTGGCATGATGCCTTCGCCATACCTCCAGTATTATTGGTTCACCGATGAAATCATTGAACACCAGATGAAAACGGGCATAACCAGGGCACAGGAAGTCATAGAAATGGAAAAACAAATTCTTGCAGGCTATAACCAGTCGCTACAAGAAGATAAAAGGCCTCAAATGCAAAGAGGCGGCAAGTGGCACGCAGACATGATGGTAGGTGTCATAGGGGCTATAGCTAACGACACTCGTGACCTGTTCATCGTAAATGTCCCCAATCACGGATCCCTTCCTGACCTTCCTTACCACAAAATCGTTGAGGTGCCCGCATTAATAGACGCATCGGGGACCCATCCTTTGGCAATGGGTAAAATGCCCCTGCAAGTCAAGGGTCTCATCCAATCAGTAGCAGCATACGAGGAGCTTACAGTTAAAGCTGCCTTAGAAGAATCCTATGCAACTGCGTTAGACGCTTTAACCTGTCATCCTTTGGTACCTTCCAGAAGAATAGCAAAGTCTATTTTGGATGACTACATAAAGGCCCATGAAGATAGCCTCAACTATCTAAGGTAGAAGGGCTAGCCGAGGAATCGCCGCGTTCTTCAGCCTGCTTTTTACGTATTTCATTAAGTTGTGCTTTTACTCGGTCCAGATATTCCCCTTCCAAAGGATAGTGGCGGAAAATTGCCAAAGACAATACCATGGCAGCTATTGGCACAACAGTCATAAGCAGCCTCATTCCCCATATGGCGCTGTCAGGTTGAACAGTAAGGTAAGCATCATAACCTGAAATATTGAGCACCCATCCCATTACTATGGCGTTCAATGAAATTCCAAGTCTTATCATGAACCCATTTACGCCGAAGTACATGCCTTCACGCCTAAACCCAGTGTGAACTTCGTCTTCGTCTATCACATCTGCTATGAGAACGTCCAAAAGCACGAGAAGCCCTGCAAGTCCAAAGGACAAAAACAAAGCCGTGATTATACCGTGTATATAGTTTTGGGCCACCAAGAAAGGAAGGAGGCACACAGAGTAGGCTGCAGAAGCGTATATAAATGATTGCTTCGCTCCAATTTTAGATATGATCTTGGACCAAACTAGAGAAAACGGGATAGCCATAACAAATAGCACGCCTAAGAACAGCGTGGTTTGCAGCTCAGTTGCCTCAAGCACGTACTGGGCGTAAAAAGGAACAACCGCCAAGAGGGCGACAAACGTGTATTGGACTAACATGGCAGGTATCACATACGTCAAAAAAGATTTGTTGATGAAAGTTTGTTTCAAAGCCTCTTTGAAAGGCAAACTATCTTCTCTGGCAAGTTCAGGCCTTTCTTTTGAACCTAAAAGAGACGCATACATCGTTACAAGGCCCATAATCCCAAACAAAATTCCCATGAACTTCCAACTAAGCTTTTCGACTATCACAAAGGGCAACGCGACGCCAAATATGGTGCCGATAATGCCCAGTATCTGTCTAAGAGCTGACACCCTGGCTCGCTCTTCTAGCCCCGGATACATTTCTGGAAAAAGGGCAGTCCAGTTAAGGACCACGATAGTAAAGAAACTGTCGAACAAAAATATCATGATGAAGTACCACCAGAACAGGGATTGTTCTGCGCCTGGCGGGTACGGTGGCATCCACAAAAGAGCAAACGCCACACACATTGGCACGGTGAAAATGGCTATATATGGTATCCGCCTTCCCCACCGGGTTACAGTAGTATCAGATATTTGCCCGAACAAAGGGTCGTTAATGGCATTCCAAATTCCGTAGAACAACATTACCAAACTTATCCTGCTCGCTGGAACTTTCATAATGTCCACGTAAAAATATATGGCTACTGTGCTAACGGTCTGACCTAAAATACCTGCAGAGAAGCTACCTAGACTGTACATAAAATCCTTGAACTTGCCGTTTTTCATGAGGGACTCCCCTTTTCTTCACGCATTTAGAGACGCTTACACTAGCTGGATCTCAGAATACAACTTATGTTCATTCATCGATGCTTGCTTTTAAAGGTTAAGGGTGTCGTTACGGTCTTCTCATATTTGACATTTCTGCATTTGCCTGAGAATTCCTTCTCGATTTCAGCATTTAAGTCGAATAATAAAGGATAATGACGATTTCGAGAAGAAACTCTATTTATGAAAGTACCTCACTAAGTTAAGGTGGTATGTGACAAATGAAAGATTTTATCCCTATACCAGATCTTATGAACGCCCAGAAAGTTTTAGTCTTAGTCCCCCACCCTGACGATGCGGAGCTGGTCGCCGGAGGCACAATAGCTATGTTAACTGCCAAAGGAGTTCACGTAGAATACGTTATAGCGTCTGACGGGTCTAGGGGCGGATTTGATCCCACTATATCCGAAGCTGAAATGGCAGCTGTAAGAAGAAAAGAGCAGGCTCAAGCAGCTAGGATATTGGGAGTTGAGCACATCACATGGCTGGGCTTTCAAGACACTGAAGTCCCTGCTCCAAATGTTGTTCGTAAACCTATCATATCGCTGTTGCGGAAGATACAACCGGACTTCGTCATAACTATCGACCCGTGGTTACCGTATGAAGGTCATCCTGATCATCGTCAAACATCAATGGCGGCTGTTGAAGCGTGCCTTTTCAGCTCTCTCCCAATGGTCCAGATGGAGGACTTGGCTAACGGTTTAACCCCATGGCAGGTAACTGGAATTGCTCTGGCTCTTTCTCCAAAGCCAAATACTTTCATAAACGTAGAAGACACCTGGGAGAAAAAGATCCAATCTTTAAAGTGCCATGAATCCCAGTTCCCCCAAGAAATATGGGATACGTTCTACCCGATTATCTGCCTAAAAAGCCAAGAATATGGGAAAGCAATTGGAGCAGAAAAGGCCGAAGCGTTTAAGGTCTTAACCGCAGCCCATCTTCATGTAATGCCAGACACTTGGAACTGTTGATTTAACGCAATTTCACAAATCTCAAAAGGAGGGGTTGAGCGAACTGCCATGAAAGAGATTAAACTTGCAGTTATAGGAGGAGGATCTTCCTACACTCCTGAACTCATCGATGGCCTCATTAAGCGCTGGCTGCGAGAGGATTTCTTGGCCAGAGAGATTGCTCTCATAGACATCCCTGAGGGTCAGGAGCGAATGGAGATTGTGGCATCTTTTGCGGCAAGGATGATTGAGAAGCGAGGGATGCCGTCTAGTGTGAGCACATGGACTGATTTGAAAGAAGGATTGTGCGGCGCAGATTTTGTCATAAGTCAAATCCGCGTAGGCGGAATGAAAGCCCGTTGGGTAGACGAACATATACCGGCAAAATACGGGGTCATCGGTCAGGAAACTACCGGCGCCGGTGGATTTGCATGCGCTTTAAGGACTATCCCTGCATCTATTGAAATAGCTCAAGCAGTTGAAACATTCTGTCCAAAAGCGTGGCTCCTTAACTTCACAAACCCGTCAGGAGTAATAACCGAAGCTCTGCTTAAGCACACAAAAGCCAAAACCTTTGGCCTTTGTAACGTTCCCATAAGCATCAAAATGGGGATCTGCCAGGCCTTGAACGTTGCCCCTGAAAAAATCACCATGGATGTATCAGGTCTCAACCACCTATCATTCGTAACCAAAGTATATAAACACGGAAAAGATATTACAGATTACGTTCTCCACTCGCCGCTTCTTTATAAGTATCTAGA
>DGFF01000060.1:27254-39001 GCA_002391545.1 Candidatus Fermentithermobacillaceae bacterium UBA3907
GCTTTCTACTCTGACGTAGCCCTCAACTGTATATCTAGTATCATCCACAACCGCCCAAGCCTAGAGGTGCTGAACGTAAAAAACAGAGGCTCTGTGCCAGGCATTCCCTTTGACGCGGTTGTTGAGGTAACTTGCTCTGTAGATGGAAAGGGACCTAGTCCTATAGCTCAAGAACCCTTGCCTACAGAGATATTAGGACTTGTGCAAAAGGTAAAAGCGTATGAACAGCTCACTGTGGAAGCGGCAGTTACAGGTAGCGTAGAAAAAGCATTTTTCGCGTTGTTAAATCATCCACTTATACAAGATGGCCGCATAGCCGCAGACCTGCTGCACGATATCTTAATAGAGAACCAGGACTTTCTGCCTTTGTTTTCAGGCAAATCGGTGCCTGGTTTTACTGATGTTACATCTCAATAAAAGTTTCATCCTTAGAAGTTTCAAACTCACATAACCATTATGTGTCAACCAAAATACATGCTAAAAACACGGGGTCAGGAAAGGAGATTGCGTAATGGGATTCATCCTAGGCGTAGACGGCGGTGCCACCGAAACAGTGGCGGTTATAGGAGATCGTGAAGGTAAAGTGCTGGGACTGGGTTTTTCAGGACCATCCAACTACCAGCTCATAGGATTGGATGCAGCCATGGCCAATGTATCAGAGGCAGTCAAAATGGCAGCGGATCAAGGAAATATACATATTGAAAACCTGGAATTCGCAGTCTTTGGGCTAGCAGGAGCTGATTTTCCTATAGATTTTGAAAATCTAACCAGAGGAATCCGAGACCTCTACCCAACTTTGAACTTCGAAATCGTAAACGACACCTGGGTCGGATTCAGGTCCGGTACAGATGCAGACTACGGTGGCGTGGTCATATCAGGTACAGGAGCTAATTTTGCCGCCGCAGCTCCTGACGGCCGGAAGATCACAGGCAGGGGAATGGGCTATGAATGGGGCGGTCAAGGAGGGGCAGGCAATCTAATAAGAGATGCTCTGCACTACGCGTTTAGATCCCACGACGGGACAGGGCCTAAGACGCGATTAGAAAAAGTTGTGCTTTCCACATTGGAATTCGATTCTTACGACGATCTTGCTCTTTTTATGTACCAAGTGCAAACCGAGTTCGCCCACATATACGTTAAAGCTGCAGGCATAGTTCCCTATGTGTTTAATCTCGCCAACGAAGGAGATCAGGTATGCATAGACATGCTAATTGATCTAGGCAATTCCATGGGAGAAATAATAGGAATGATGATAAATAGTCTAGGAACTCAGACTTTGCCTCAAGACATTGTCACAGCAGGAGGACTATTTACCAAAGGGGAAAATCCATTGCTGATGGACTCGTTCGTCCTCACGTGTCACAAATTTGTTCCCTTCGCACAATTTAAGATGCCAGAAATCGAGCCTGCAGGAGGAGCCTATTTAATGGCCTTGGAAAAGATAGGCATATCTCCTAAAGGGGAAATAAGGGAAAGAGCCATACGTACTTTTTCCCAAATCCGAGATTCTTACAGACAACCGTAGACAGCAAAAGGGTCTAGAAGCGATCTCTTTTTCAGCCTCTAGACCCCTTATCTATTTTATGACTTTCACCCTGCTAGGCCTTAGAACTTTCCCTTTATACATATAGCCTTTCTGAAACTCTTCTACGATAGTCCCATGCTCTCCTCCGCCATCTTGGGCGAAAACTGCTTCATGGTAATAAGGATCGAATTTCTCACCCACAGGGCTTTCCATAGGTTCTACGCCTTCTTTCAACAATAGATCCATGATCTGTTTCTGGATCATCTCAATTCCCTTGTAGAAAGCGGCAAATTCTGAATCGTCATCATCTAGGGTCTTCCCAGCCGCTTCCATAAACCTATCGAAATTATCCAACACCTCGAGAAGGGACCGTATTAATTTCGCCTTCTCACGGTTTACCCTATCATGAAAGTCCCTATCAGTGCGCTTTCTAAAGTTATCCATCTCAGCCTTGGCCCTTAGAAACTGGTCGTAGTAGGTTTCCGCTTTAGATTTCCATTCGTCTCTCTCCTGGGCCAGTTTTTCTAGGCTGATCTCCTCAGCTACTTCGTTAGCCTCTTTGTCAAAGGGCATGGTATGTCCTCCTATCTCCAATCATCCATGTCCGTTAAAACTCGCCTTTCTTTTCTTCTTCATCTTTTTCTTTGAACTCGGCATCGAACACTTCTCCATGGGGCGCTTCAGAATCTCCGCCCGCGAAATCGCCATCAGAATCAGCCGCTTGAGATTCCTGGCTGACGTGTCTGTACAATTCCTCTGCCAATTTAGCGGCAGCTTCTCGGAGTTCCTCAGAGGCTCTCTTGATAGCTCCTATATCATCTCCAGCAAGGGCTTGCCTAGCAGAAGCCAAGACCGCCTCTACTCTACCCTTGTCATCTTCTGAAATCTTGCCCTCCAAGTCCGTAAGGGTCTTTTCAACTGTGTAAACCAGCTGATCCAGCTCGTTCCTAGCCTCAATCTCTTCTCTCCTTCTGCGGTCTTCCTCTGCAAATCTCTGAGCCTCTTCTACCAATCGGTCTACTTCTTCCCTAGGAAGCTGGGTAGAAGCTGTTATGGTGATGTGCTGGGCTTTTCCTGTGCCAAGGTCTTTTGCCGAGACATTAAGTATGCCATTTGCGTCAATGTCAAAAGTCACTTCTATCTGCGGCACTCCTCTAGGCGCAGGAGGAATTCCTGTAAGAGTAAACCTACCCAGAGTTCGGTTATCCTTGGCTAAGGGCCGCTCACCCTGAAGCACGTGGATTTCGACCTGAGGCTGAAAATCAGCGGTGGTAGTAAATATTTGACTCTTCTTCACTGGAATAGTTGTATTCCTATCTATAATTGGAGTCATTACTCCACCTACTGTCTCTACGCCCAAAGTCAAGGGGGTGACGTCGAGCAGGACTATGTCTTTTACGTCTCCTGAAAGTACCCCTGCCTGAATAGCAGCACCCATAGCAACCACTTCATCAGGATTGACGCCCCTGTGAGGTTCTTTCCCTGTAATGCTCCTTACTAATTCTTGAATCTTGGGCATTCTAGTAGAACCCCCGACCAAGATCACCTCATCAAGATCCTCGGGCTTGAGTTTGGCATCATCTAGAACCCTCTGGATAGGCCCAATGCACCGCTTGGTAAGATCGTCTGTTAGTTCTTCGAATTTGGCTCTAGTCAGACGGACTTCCAAGTGCAATGGCTGCCCTTCACGATCCATGCTTATAAACGGCAGACTTATTGTGGTCTCCAGCACCTGAGACAGTTCCACTTTGGCTTTCTCAGCCGCTTCTATAAGTCGTTGCAAAGCCTGCTTGTCTTTTCTAAGATCAATGCCGTACTCTTTCTTGAACTCTTCGGCCACGTAATTAACTACTCTCTGATCGTAATCATCTCCGCCTAGGTGGGTGTCTCCAGCAGTAGCCAATACTTCTACTACGCCGTCTCCTACTTCCAAGAGAGACACGTCGAAAGTGCCCCCACCTAAGTCAAACACAAGTATTTTTTCGTTCTTCTGCTTATCGATCCCATAGGCCAAAGAGGCCGCAGTAGGCTCATTAATAATTCTCAGAACTTCAAGGCCAGCTATACGACCTGCGTCTTTTGTGGCTTGACGCTGGGCATCGTTAAAGTATGCAGGAACTGTGATGACGGCCTTGGTTACAGGTTCACCTAGGTATTTCTCTGCATCTTCCTTCAATTTTCGGATTACGTCTGCAGAAACTTCCTCTGGGGTCAACTCCCTATCTATGGCAGGTACGTATATCCTTACTTCGTTGTGGGCTCCACGCCTGATCTTGTAAGGAACCCTCTCACGCTCTAATTCAACTTCATCGTAACGCCGACCTATGAAACGTTTAATCGACGTAATAGTATTTTCTGGGTTCAGCACTGCCTGGCGCTTGGCCAGCTGTCCCACTAGTTTTTCACCTTTCTTTGTGAAAGCCACAACAGAAGGGGTTATTCTAGACCCTTCTGCATTAATTATTACCGTAGGCTCATCGCCCTCCATCACCGCTATCACTGAGTTTGTCGTACCGAGATCAATGCCAACAATTTTAGACATAATTAACACACCTCCACATCACTTACATTCAAAAGTGTAGCTAAAGCACACTGCACGGATTTGCACTCCCTCATCGAACCTTCTCTTCATTACGTTCCTTGGCCTCAGAAGTATCGCTAGATCGCGGTTCATACTCATCGGAGGAACGACTCTCCAAATCAATTTGCTCCATCCCCATAATCACTCGAATTCCCTGAGGATTGATCTTACAGTCGCGCCAGAGATAAATTATTCTAGCCAGCAGTTTGAGATCATCCTCAGAATAAAGACGCATGTTCGTATCAGTTCTAGCCGGTGTTATCAGCCCCTCGCTTTCAATTTGTCTAAGGAACTGCGGAGTTACCTCTAGGAGACGCGCAGCCACGCCTATGGTGTATACCGGCTCACTTGTGCTGTGAAAATATGGCACGCGATCATCCCCTTACATAAGAAAGTTATCCAATTTTCATAGATTCTCTATCCAACATTAATAACAATTATATCTCAAATCGTCAAGGATTTTCGCCAAAAACTCTAAAGCAAATAAATAGCCGGGCTCGAGTCCCGGCTTGCATTCCTGCACCTTGCACCAAATCCTAAATCTCTTTTCCACACAGATACTTCCTCACCAGTTCCCTAGCACAAGTAACAGGATCAGACTTCCCTTTCAACATTTCATCTAACATAACGTCGAGGACGCCATCTTTGATTGCACATCTTAAGACTTTGTCTACAGTTTCCCGCCTTATATTCTCCTCCAAGGACGCTCTGTAGCTTCTAGATACTCTTTTGTCCATAAGATCATTTGCTCGGAGATATTCAAGATGAGATTTGATCTGCTCCAAAAGGTCCTCCACCCCTACTTGTTCGGCAGCTACAGTTTTAACTACAGGCGGTTTCCATTTCCAATCCTTGTTTAGTTCGAGCATGCTTTCAATTACCGAAACGGTTTTATCAGCCCCAGGGTGATCCGCCTTATTGACGCAGAACACGTCGCCTATCTCCAAAATCCCAGCTTTTATTGCCTGAATATCGTCACCCATTCCAGGTGCCAAAACTACCACTACTGTATGGGCATACAACATAATATCTACTTCAGATTGTCCTGTCCCTACAGTCTCAATCAAAATATAGTCGAAACCAAAAGCGTCCATAAGGGTTACTACATCACCTGTGTGTCTGGAAAGCCCTCCTAGATGCCCACGTGAAGCCAAGCTTCGGAAGAACACACCCTCATCTGTAGTGCGCGAACGCATCCTCACCCTATCCCCTAATATGGCGCCTCCTGTAAAAGGTGACGACGGGTCCACTGCAATAATCCCTACAGTGCTTCCCTCATCCCTTATAATCGACACCAAATTGTCTACCAAAGACGACTTCCCAACCCCTGGCGCGCCGGTTAGTCCAACTATCTTGCTATTCCCCCTATGTCTAAACGCCTCTTTCAGTATCTCCTCGGCACAAGGAGATTCGTCTTCAATGAGGGTGATAGTGCGCGCCAGGGCTGTCCTCTCTTGGTTGAGCAACCCTTTAATAAGTCTTTCAGCATCATCTGCGCAAACAGATTCTCGCAAACCAAGCACCATCCTGACTAAAATTTCATGCTAGGGCACAATAAAGTCCTCGAGGCTACCTTTTAAGGTTAGCCTTGATATAGTCAACTATTTCCTGGGTACTAGTTCCTGGACCGAATACTGCGTCTACCCCAGCTTTCTTTAGTTCCTCCACATCTTCATCGGGTATAATCCCGCCTGCAAGCACTAGCACATCTAACTCTTCTGTCCCCTTTTCTTTTTTGAGATGCTCCACTACTTTGGGAAGCAAAGTTCCATGAGCCCCAGACAATATGGAGCAACCTACCACATCTACGTCTTCTTCCACTGCCATCCTGGCTATTTCTTCAGGAGTGCGATGTAACCCGGTGTATATAACTTCCATACCCGCATCCCTGAGGGCTCGCGCTATAACTTTGGCGCCTCGATCATGCCCGTCTAGCCCCGGTTTAGCAACTAGAACACGAATCTTTCTTTCCATCTCACATCCTCCTTCCCCATCTATCTTTCAAATCCCATTTAAGCATGATTACCATTCAATTGAAACTAGTCTATCTAAAGAAGCAGCGATAACATAACTCCTGCCGCAACTGCCGTTCCTATCACTCCTGCCACGTTAGGTCCCATTGCGTGCATGAGCAGGAAGTTATCTGGGTTCTCTTCTGCCCCTACTTTCTGGCTTACCCTTGCAGCCATGGGCACTGCTGAAACCCCTGCTGATCCAATAAGGGGATTGACCTTCCCACCGGTAACATAGTACATCAGCTTGCCTAAGAGCACGCCTCCTGCAGTACCTCCTGCAAACGCTACTACTCCAAGGCATATTATCTTAATCGTATCTACAGTCAAGAATGTCTCTGCGCTCATAGTGGCACCTACCGACGTTGCAAGGAAAATCACAACTATATTCATAAGCTCGTTTTGAGCAGTCTTTGACAATCTGTCGACTACTCCGCATTCCCTAAACAAATTACCCAGCATAAGCATGCCTATGAGAGGTGCAATCTCCGGCAAAAGCAAACTTACAATCACTGTGACCGCCACAGGAAATATTATTTTCTCAGTTTGTGAAACCTGTCTCAGCTGGGTCATAACTGTAGACCGCTCCTCTTTTGTGGTTAGCGCTCGCATAATCGGAGGCTGAATCAGAGGAACCAAAGCCATGTAAGTATATGCCGCAACAGCAATCGGCCCTACCAGTTCAGGAGCAAGTTTCATAGCCGTAAAAATCGCCGTGGGCCCATCAGCCCCACCTATTATTCCAATAGCTGCCGATTGGCTTAATGTGAATCCTAGAGCCTTGGAAACAATCATCGCTATAAACACCCCTACCTGAGCCGCGGCACCCAAAAGGACAGTAGAAGGGTTGGCAAGCAAGGGTCCAAAGTCTGTCATAGCCCCTACCCCTAGGAAAATCAGGGGAGGGAATATCTCCTTCTCAACCCCGAAACTCAAATAATACAACAATCCTCCTGGCATCCCATCTGAAGGAGGATTGATAATCGGAGCGTTAGGTAAATTAGCTAAAATAGCTCCAAACGCTATAGGGATGAGAAGAAGGGGTTCGAATTTCTTCGCAATGGCTAAATAAAGGAGCAACACTGATATTAATATCATTACTACATTGCCCCACGAAAGTCCCACAAAACCTGTTGTTTCCCACAGTTTCTGGGTCAGTGCGCCTACATCCATATATTAGTACACCTTCCTCCAGTTTGAACTGCTTGCACCGCTTACCTATCCAGTTTCACGAGCACATCGCCTGTTTGAACTGATGCCCCCTGGCTTACTGCCACTTCTACCACAGTGGCGTCATATGGCGCCAATATCTCGTTCTGCATCTTCATAGCTTCAAGAAGAAGCAATAGCTGGCCTCTTTTTACGCTTTCTCCTGGAGCAACCTTGATTTCTGTCACTATGCCTGGAATTGGCGCAGTAACTACTCCATTTCCTGCAGCAGGTTTGGCAGGAGCAGTCGGTTCAGGTTTTTTGGTCGCAGGAGCTGTAATAGGCTGAACTGTTTTCTTCTGAGGGATATCAGAAGGAGCGGTTGAGGTCTTCTTGGGACTCGGTACTGCAGCCGTTTGAACTGCCTGTGCCCCTACTTCTTCCACCTCTACTTCGAACACTTCGCCGTCAATTTTCACCCTAAATTTTCGCACGTCTGGTCCTCCTTTTCACTTTGAAACTCAAGTTAAAAACCGCCTATGCCATCATAGCCCACAAAAAGGTTAACCCTATTCATTCATAATCATCCACCTGGAAGTTTTTCCCCATGCGCCTGCGTCTGATACTCCCCTTAGAAATACAGGAACCTCGCTACCAGCCATGTATGCGTATACCGCCGCAATAATCGCCGCCTTGCGCTTGGGGTCAAGAGACTCGAAGTCTTGTACGCTAGTAACAACTTCTTCTGCTTCGGGCCTGATCTCCATGACGCCAACCCCTCCTACTTCCACATAACCTTCCCCTTGAACCTCGGTCCCTTCAATTTCAGTATAAGTTTCTTTCTGGAAACTCGAAACAATCTTGTATATCAAACTGATCATCAAGGCAACCAATATCAGCACGACAAATACTACGAGCAAATTCACTAAGGTTAAGGTAAAAGCGCCGCCAATCGTATCTGGTATCATCTATATCCCTCCACACCTCATGCAGGCATGCAATCCTCTTTCCAAAAAGTCATCTCCTTATAGCGGTATGTTCCCATGCTTCTTAGGCATTTTCTCTGCCCGCTTTGTAGCCGTGAGCTCCAGGGCGCCTATAACCCGTGGGCGAATCTCCTGGGGGTCAATTACGTCATCAATATAACCTCTGCTAGCCGCGACATACGGATTGGCAAACACTTCTCTAAACTCTTTGATCTTCTCTTCACGCTTGGCGGCAGGATCTTCAGCTTCTGCAATCTCCTTCTTGAATACCACGTTTGCAGCTCCATCAGGGCCCATTACCGCGATCTCCGCTTGGGGAAATGCGAAAACCATATCTGCTCCAAGATGCCTAGAACACATAGCAATGTACGCACCGCCGTACGCCTTTCTTGTAATCACTGTCACCTTGGGAACACAGGCTTCAGAATAAGCGTAAAGCAGTTTCGCACCATGCCTTATGATCCCGCCGTACTCCTGATCGACACCGGGCAAGTATCCAGGTACGTCTACAAGGGTTACCAAAGGGATGTTGAAAGCATCACAAAACCGTACAAACCTGGCTGCCTTGTCTGAAGCATCAATATCGAGACATCCTGCTTTTACGCTGGGCTGTGATGCCACGATGCCTGCAACCCTACCTGCTAGCCTGGCAAACCCCGTAATAATGTTGGTCGCAAAATATGGAGATACTTCAAAGAATATGCCATCGTCTACCATGGGGTAGATCAAATCGTACATGTTGTACCCCTTTCCAGGGTCAACAGGTACTACTTCGCGCAAAATCGGTTCACACCTTCCCGGATCATCGGTAGGTTCTATGTACGGTGGATCTTCCTGATTATTTGAGGGAAGGAAAGACAGAAGCGTCTTTAGCATTTCAAAACAAGTCTGCTCATCAGGGGCCATAAATTGGGCCACGCCGCTCACCTGGTTGTGAACTAAGGCTCCTCCTAGTTGCTCAGAAGTTACTTCTTCCCCTGTAACAGCCTTAATTACCTGTGGACCCGTAATGAACATGTTGGATATACCTTCAACCATGAACACAAAATCGCAAAGGGCAGGTGAGTAAACTGCTCCTCCTGCGCAGGGGCCCAAAATCAAAGCGATCTGAGGGATCACGCCTGAATATTTTACGTTGCGGTAAAATATGTTTCCGTACCCTTTCAGCGCGTCTACTCCTTCTTGAATCCGGGCTCCTCCTGAGTCGTTTAGGAATACAAAGGGAATGCCGACCTTAGCTGCAAGATCCATGCACTTACATATCTTTTCTGCATGCATTTCGCCTAAAGATCCGCCGATAACAGTAAAATCTTGGGCTGCTGCACAAACCGCTCTCCCATCAATAAGCCCGTAACCTGTAACCACGCCTTCTCCAGGAGCTTCCACTTCACTCATTCCAAACGCGGTTGCTCTGTGCTCTACAAAAGCATCAATCTCAACAAAAGTGCCTGGATCGAAAAGAGCAGTTATTCGCTCTCTGGCAGTCAATTTACCGGACTTATGCTGCCTTTCGATTCTAGCGCTTCCGCCACCCTGATAAACCTTTTCACGACGCCTTCTCAATTCCTCCAGCTTCTCTTCAATCTGTGACAAAGAATCGGCCAACCGGTTTCACCTCCAGAACTAACAAAAATCTTATTATGGACCAGCCAATACTATACCGCTAGCTTACTACAAACCATGGCTAGCATAACACAAAGAAATAAAAGACGGAAGACATTAACGAAACAGATGGGAAGGAACATTATGTTGCTGAATCACTGGGGGCATCATGACAGATGCGAAAAGGTGAGCACTTGGTCTATGACTTGGACCTCTTCTAAGATCCAATTGTTTCAACCCCGCACCTATGCGCTATTTACAAGGCGGCCTACAAATAAAAAGCGAGTTCTTGAAGGTCCAGGGTGACGTCGCTGTTTTGAACTCGTATGTCTTCTGGGACCTTAAGTCTTACAGGAGCGAAGTTCAGAAACCCCTTTATTCCGCATGAAACCGCAAAAGTAACTACTTCTTGGGCGACTGATGCAGGGACAGTTATGACTCCTATTTTGATTTCTTCGTCTTCGAGTACTTGAGGAAGATCTTGTGTGTGTAATATGGGAATACCCTCTACAAACGTTCCTATCTTGCTCTCATCGATGTCAAAAAGCCCGGTTACAACAAATCTGTAATCAGGGGTAGCTTTCCTCCTAGAGGTAAGATACCTGTTAAGCGCAGTTCCAAGTTCGCCTACGCCAAAGATGGCGATAGACATCTCTCTATCAGCTTTGAGGATCGAGATAAGCTCCTCCCTAAGAGCTAGGATAGGATATCCCACTCCTTGCTTCCCAAATTCCCCAAACATAGCAAGGTCTTTTCGAACTTGGGCGCTGTTGACTGCAGCCAGATCTGCGATCTTGGCCGAAGATATATAGTCATTAGGCCCAGCCTCAAGTTCGTTTAGCACGCGGAGGTATGTTACTAATCTGCGAATAACTACATCGGGCACCTTATCCTTTGGCAATTTGGAACCTCCTTTTATATCTATGTCCCTATTACGTTTCTTTCCCCCGAATTCCGCGTAGCATCTTCTTACTAGCTGTGAGTACGTTTTTGTGCGTTCTAGCCCCTCTTTGCGCCTTTAATGTGATGCGACGCTGGATCTCTTTACACCCGTCTTTTGTTACGGACTTTTTCTGTATAAGATACAATTTTTCCTGCTAACAACCCGACAAAGATCCCTGTAGGTATAGCGAAGAGAAGGAGATATGGGAGGTAGAACATGACACCTATGTGTTCTAGGAGCAAAGATGCCACCAGAAGCTGAGCCACGTTATGGGTAATTGACCCCGCCACGCTTATACCCACAGCAGAAAAGGTGCCTTTCGCCAGTTTATTAAGGGCATACATCACTGTAGTAGATAAAAGCGCACCTGCCGTACTCAAGTAATATCCTACATTGAGAAATGTTCCAGAAAGCAGGCTTCCTAGCAAAGTCCGTAGGAAACTCACAGCAAAAGCGTCACTGAATTCGCCGGTCATTACTGCATAAAGAGCAACTATGTTGGCTAATCCTAGCTTTGCCCCTGGTACTACGTAGGGAATAGGTATCATAGCTTCCACTACGTGCAGTGCTGTTGCCAAAGCCACCATAATTGCTATGTTGGTCAGTCTATATACTCCGTCCCTTTTCACCTTCGTTTACTCCACCATTCCGAAAGGATCTCAGAAAGAGTTTCTTTGTCGTTTAGTCTAACATCCCTGAGCACGATTTCTTCCAAATAGTCAAGAGCTTCTCCAACTACAGGGCTAGGCCTTATATTCAAAATCTGAATTATGTCGTTGCCATCTAGAGCGATGCGCAAGTTTTCTACCTCTTCGAGGTGATCCTGGCCTAGGGCATCTATGCCAGAAGCCAGAAATAGACATCCTTTTGGCATACCGCCTTTTCCCCTTCCGCGCCATAAAGCCTGTTTCACCTCGATAAGCTGTTCCAGACGCAATCTGCCCCAATG
>DGFF01000103.1:0-6149 GCA_002391545.1 Candidatus Fermentithermobacillaceae bacterium UBA3907
TCCCGAGACGAGCATACTCTCACCAGAATTCCTGGGATTGGGAAAAAAACAGCAGGTAGAATAGTGGTAGAATTAAGGGATAAAATTGGGTTATCTGATGAAATTGCAGTGCAATTCCGCGAACCAGATACTTTGATCGGCGAAGGGATTGAAGCGCTTATGGCCCTAGGTTATACGAGGCAAGAAGCGGAGACGGCTATATTGCGTGCGACTGAAACTGCAGTCGAACCAGACCTTGAAACATTGCTCAGGGAGGCTTTGAAATATCTTGCAAGATTCTAGATCTCTTGTATCCAGGGAAGTCATGCCTGAAGATGAAGTAGTAGAAGTCTCATTAAGGCCTGCTACTTTATCTGAATACATAGGGCAAGAAAGAGTGAAATATAACCTTGCGGTGTATATTGAGGCTGCGAAACAGAGACAGGATGCAGTAGATCATGTTCTTATTTCGGGGCCTCCTGGGTTGGGCAAAACTACGCTGGCACATATAATTGCAAACGAGCTCGGGGTGGGTATACGGGTCACTTCTGGTCCTGCTATCGAACGGTCAGGCGACCTTGTGGCTATTTTGACCAGTTTGCAAGATAGGGATGTTTTGTTTATTGATGAAGTTCATAGGTTGAACCGTCAGGCGGAAGAAGCTTTATACCCTGCCATGGAAGACTTTAGCTTCGACTGGGTTGCAGGTAAAGGACCGGGGGCCCGCACATACCGGCTAAAACTCCCTAGGTTTACCCTAATTGCAGCCACTACTAGGAGCGGACTTCTCACATCTCCTTTACGAGACAGATTTGGAATATCTTTTAGGCTTGAGTTTTACAGCGAAGATGAGCTTTTTCAAGTGATCAAGAGGTCAGCCAAAATACTTGGGGTTTCTGTAGACGATGATGCAGCTTTAGAGATCGCCAAGCGGTCAAGGGGCACTCCTAGGGTGGCAAATAGGCTTCTTAGAAGAGTACGGGATTACGCTCAAGTCAAGGGCGATGGTACCATTCATAAAGATTTGGCTGTTGAATCTTTGGCTCTTATGGGTATAGATCCGTACGGACTTGACGGGTTAGACAGGCAGCTGCTTTCAGCGATTGTGGTAAACTACGGGGGAGGGCCCGTAGGTCTATCAACTCTTGCTGCTTCTTTGAGCGAAGACCCTGGAACCATAGAAGAAGTGTACGAACCTTTCTTGTTGCAGATGGGGTTTTTAGAAAGAACGCCAAGGGGCAGGGTCGCTACGCAAAAAGCCGTACAATATGTGCTAGGAGATTCAGTTGGTAGAAAGGGGCTTTTTGATAACCTTTGAAATTACTGCTTCATTCCTGTTGCGGTCCTTGTACAACCTATCCTCTTCATTTCTATAGGGCACAGGGTTATTCAGTAGGTGGACTGTACTTCAACCCAAATATCTACCCCGAGGAAGAGGAGATTAAGAGATGGGAAACGTACGCAGACTGGGCTGAAAAGAACCATCTCCCTGCAACGCGTATCTATACCCCCCATGACGAATGGTTAGGAGCCGTTTCTCACGATTTGAGCAAACCTGCAAGGTGCAAAGAATGTTATCTTTTCAGGCTAAAAGAAGCGGCTCGTTTTGCCAAAGAAGAAGGGTACGATTGTTTTTCAACTACTTTGCTTGTAAGTCCATATCAAGATCACAAAGGAATAATAGAAGCTATGGGTATCGCATCCCGGGAAAGCGGAATCCCCTTTGTGTACAATGATCTTAGGCGCGGATATCTTAGATGTAGGCAAATGGCCAGGGGATATCACATGTATATGCAGAAATATTGCGGTTGTGAGTTTAGCAAAGGTGGTGAATGATACTAGCATGGCTTCAAAGAGGAAGGGTATGAAGATTGGGACATTCCTAATAATATGTGCTTGGGTAATTTGTGTTGTAAACATGCCAGCCCATATGTGTTACGCCAGTTCTCATGCAGGTCCTGAGATTATAGTAGGGTTGGGCAGGCCCAGGGGAGTGACCATTGCAGTATCTGATGGCTATACCCTTTTGGCTGATGATGGTTGTGTACAGGATCTACCTTCCCAAGCCAACATCATTTTGAAACTCAACGATTACGGAATTGAGTACGATGTGAAGGTAAGTGGATCGACTGTGTGCCAAGGGGATGCTCCAAGCCAAGTGTTTTTGGTAAACAATTATGGTTCAGGTAGTTTTACAGTATTGGCAGATAGCACTTTAGGGTCCGATCTTATAGGGAGAGAGTACAGGGGCGATGCCATCATTATGAAAGATGGAAGAAGCCTAATACTTGCCAATCTATTACAGATAGAACAGTATTTATGGTCAGTAGTATCGTGTGAACTTCCGAAAAACTGGCATACTGAAACCCTAAAGGCGCAGGCTATTGCATCCAGAACTTATGCCTTGAGGCAGACCGGTTTTTGGACGCCTAATTCTCCAGGCTTTGATAGGGGGTTACTTAGGTCATTTTCTTTAAAGCCTGGGGACGTGAAGGTTTGGGCGGGTGCCACAGACCAAGTGTATAAGGGCAAGTTATTTGAAGATCCAAGGGCGGTTGAGGCATGCGTTGATACTAAGGGGCTAGTTTTGACCTATGAAGGACAACTTATTGAGGCGTTTTTCCACGCAGATGCTGCAGGTATGACTGAGATTCCACAATTTGTGTGGGGTGGCTCTCTTCCTTACTATTCGGCGGTTGATGAGGTGCCCCACTTGTCACCTCATTCTGAATGGAAAGTAGAGATTGACGGGGTTACCGTTGGGCAAAAGTTGAGTGATAAGGGGTTTTCGGGATCAGTTGAGATGATAAAAGGCCTGAAGCCTGGTGTATCTGGAAGGTGGTTTTCCCTTAACGTGAAATCGGCCAAAGATAGTTTGGAATTGAGACCTACTGAGTTTATGCCTATTTTTGGGTTGAAAAGCGCATGGTTCTCTGTTTTCAGAAAAGGCGGGAACCTCGAGACTAAAGGCTGCTTGAACCCTGGGTTTAATGTATACGTTGATAACGGGGAAAAAGTGCAGCCTGTGAAAATGGGCAGCTGCAATGTTGTAGGTGCAGAACCTGATTGTTTAAGCGGGGTTGAGCAAGGCGCTTTTGTTCTGTCGCCTGGTGAAGCAGGCACGCTGAGGTTTATATTTCAGGGAAAGGGAAGCGGGCATGGGGTAGGCATGTCTCAATACGGGGCTAACGCAATGGCAGAATCAAATTACAGTTACCTGGAGATACTTGAGCATTATTATCCTAAGGCGAAGATAGAGAAATGGTGGTAGTTTAGTGAAGATCGACGAATTTGATTACTTTTTGCCAAAGGAACTTATAGCTCAAACTCCTTTGGTCGACAGAGATCAGTCACGACTTTTGGTGGTAGACAGAAAAGAAGGAAGTCTCAGCCACAAGAAGTTCCGAGACATTGTATATTACATACAGTCTGGGGATGTTCTGGTCATAAATAATACGAGAGTTATACCTGCTAGGCTTTTGGGGCGCAGAGAGACGGGCGGTAAAGTCGAGGTGTTGCTCCTTAATCCAGTAGGTGAAAATGTGTGGGAATGTTTGGTTAAGCCTGGGAATAAGGTAAAACCAGGTGATAACCTTTACTTTGGAACAGACTCAGATCCCGAACTAATAGGCACCGTATTGGAAAGGACGTCTTTTGGAGGAAGACTCATCGAGTGGAGCCATGATGGTGAGTGGGAAGATGTGCTTTCTAGGTTGGGAAAAATCCCATTGCCCCCTTATATAAAAGTGCCCCTCGAAGATCCTGAGCGTTACCAGACAGTTTACGCGGAAATCCCAGGCTCTGCAGCGTCTCCTACTGCAGGACTGCATTTTACCCCAGAACTGCTTCAGGAGATAAAAGAAAACGGCGTGCAGATAGCATCGGTAACTTTGAATGTGGGCTTAGATACTTTTAGGCCTGTGTCAGTGGAGAATATTGAAGATCACGAGATGCACAAAGAATACTTTGAGATCAAGCCAGACGCAGTTGAGACTATACGCAGAGCTAAGGAAACGGGGAACCGAGTTTTTGCAGTAGGGACTACTGTTGTAAGGGTACTTGAGAGTTCAGTAGGAGAAGATGGGCTTCTTATCCCAAAGAAAGGGGCTACTGATCTTTTCATATACCCAGGTTACGATTTCAAAATCGTAGATTGCCTCGTAACCAATTTCCATTTGCCCAAGTCTACACTGCTTATGTTAGTAAGCGCCTTTGCAGGGAAAGAACTCATAACGGAGGCGTATGCCGAAGCTATTAGGGAGAAGTACAGGTTTTTCTCGTTCGGAGATGCAATGCTGATAATATAGGTATGAAGGCATTTAAGAGGGAAGAAGAGTGGCAAAGTTGAGATTGGATTTGGACTTTGAAAAGGGAAAAGCTAGGATTGGAAGGATGAAAACGCCTCACAGCGAATTTGAGACGCCTGTGTTTATGCCAGTAGGGACCCAAGCCACCGTTAAGTCAGTTCTACCTGCCGATGTACTGGAAACTGGTTCTTCTATAATCCTTTCCAACGCCTACCATCTATACCTTAGGCCAGGCCCGGAAGTCATTCACAGAGCAGGAGGGCTTCACTCTTTCATGAATTGGCCTGGTTCGATTCTAACGGATAGCGGTGGCTTTCAAATCATGAGCCTTGGGCATTCTGTTTCTATCACCGATGAAGCAGCGGTTTTCAGATCTCATATCGACGGTAGTCCTATACGTTTCAGCCCTGAAGATGCAGTGAGAGCTCAAGTTGCTTTTGGGGCTGACATTATTATGTGCCTGGATCAGTGTATAGAGTATCCAGCCACGTACGCCCAAGCTAAGGAGGCCACAGAGAGGACCATATTGTGGGCGGAACGTTCGAAAAAGGAGAAGGTCCCAGATTGCCAAAGCCTTTTCGCTATTGTTCAAGGTTCTGTTTTTCCTGAGCTGAGAAGATATTGCTGTTTGGAACTTTCCTCACTGGATTTTCCAGGGTATGGGATAGGAGGACTTTCGGTCGGGGAATCGAAAGAACAGTTTTATGAGGTGCTTAACTATACTACAGAATATCTTCCATCAGATAAGCCGAGATACTTAATGGGAGTCGGACATCCTGTTGATATTATCGAGGGAGTTTTAGCAGGGGTAGATATGTTCGACTGCGTGCTGCCTACGAGAAATGCGAGACATGGTATAGCATTTACAATGGATGGTTCTTTAAACTTAAGAAATGCCCGATTTTCTCAAGATTTTCTTCCTATTGAAGAAGGGTGCGACTGCATGACGTGTCAAGGTTTTTCGCGTTCGTACATTAGGCATCTACTTATAGCTAGAGAAAGTTTGGCGTGGACCCTTATTTCCATTCATAATCTGAGATTTTTCCAAAGATTCATGGAAATAGTTCGGCGTAGATTGGCAGATGGTACGTTGCTTAACTTCCGCCACCATATAGCCCAAGTCTATTCTGGATAAGAAATTTATTACCTGCCAACTACATAAAAGGTAATATGTATTATAAAGTAGAACAAGATACTATCACGATCTCAAAGGAGGTTTTGAACTTGGGTTCCATAATTGCCGTAAAAGGCCAGATGATAGGCAGCATTATCTGGTTGGTTGTTCTATTTGCAATTATGTATTTTTTGCTAATACGTCCTCAGCAGAAGGAGCAAAAAGAGAGAGCGGAAATGATTCGTTCGTTGAAACCTGGCGACAAGATTGTCACCATGGGTGGGTTAATAGGAGTTATTACGAAGGTGGAGGATTTATCAGTAAAGGTAAGAGTTGCGGAAAAAGTGGAAGTGGATGTGCTCAAAACTGGGGTTGCAAGAGTCTTGAATGAGTAGATAGCCAGTATAAGGCCTTGTTTTCTAGTTTGCATATATTGGCTCTAAGAAGTGATCCAATCCGGGCTTCAAGCCCGGATTCTTTTTGATATAATAATATGTGAAGAGGAAGGAATTCTGCGTTCTTTAGCGAATTATTCTAGTGTAGGTATTGGGCTATCAAAAGGAATGAAGGACAGATCCAATGAAGGAAATTGGCAACACCAATTGGGCAAGCGATCCAATTACCGAAAAAGACGTTACTCTCGATATTCCCTTCCAAGTAGACAGGGAAGGTGACCTCCCCTTACATCTGCAAGTAAAACGAAACATCAGCAACTTAATTCTCCAAGGTTATTGGCAAAGAGGCGAAAA
>DGFF01000103.1:6419-22137 GCA_002391545.1 Candidatus Fermentithermobacillaceae bacterium UBA3907
CGTGGCACTTTTGTATCAGAATCTGGCTATATACGAAACATTGAAGATAAAGAAGACAGACTAATGAGTGCCGTGGATAACGCTATTGATGAGGCGTTGCTCCTAGGGTTCACTCTGGATGAGTTGTTGTCAGTTGTCGAGAAGAGAGTTCAGGAAAGACAGCAACTGCTCCAGGAGGTAACAATTGCGTTTATCGAATGCAATAGGGAACAGCTGGACTATTTTGCCCGAGAAATTGAAATTGGGACAGGCGTAAGAGTAATGCCTGTGTTAATCGACACTTTAGATTCTGAAACTGAGTACAAGAAAGTGTTAGAAGCCGACCTCATTGTAACCACCTTCTTCCATTTAGACGAAGTCCGAAATAAGTTGCCCCAACGAGAAGAAGATATTTTAGGAATAGCTCTTGATCCTGTTATGGAGTCTATGGTCAAGATAGCTCGACTGCCCCACGGCACGAAAGTGCTTTTGGTGTGTATTTCGGAAGCTTTTGCGGAAAGGGTCCTGAAATCCATTGAGATCGCTGGTATTAGAGAACTGGATATTGAGATTTACACACAAAAAGATGCTCGGGTCCTTCAAGAGAAACTGAGAGACAAGGGAGCTGTGATCGTATCTCCAGGAAGGCTTAAGGAAGTGATTTCGATGGCCAAAGCAGGAACCCAGGTAATAGAGTTTATTTATAGGCCTGATGCAGGCTCTATGAATTTACTGAGATCTTCTGTGTTGGAGCACAGAAAAAGAAATATCAAGTAGGAGGCGATTTGTCGTGGACCAAAACCAGCCATGGGAGATAATTGTGAATTCCAAGTGGTGCAAGAAGTGCGGGCTATGCGTAGAGTTCTGCCCACGCCAGGTCCTGGAGATGGGTGAGGATTCCCCAGTAGTAAAGGACGCTTCGCGGTGCATTGGATGCTTACTTTGTGAAATGCACTGTCCTGACTTTGCCATCATAGTAAAAGGAGGAGGGGAGCAATGAAAAAGAAAGGTGCTATGCTTCTTCAAGGAAATGAGGCCTGTGTTGAAGGGGCGATCGCAGCAGGTTTGAAGTTTTTTGCAGGATATCCCATAACTCCATCTACAGAAATTGCAGAATTATGCGCTGCGAGGCTCCCGCAAGTTGGAGGCGTGTTCATGCAGATGGAGGACGAGATAGCTAGTATGGCAGCGGTGTGCGGTGCATCTTTGGCAGGAGCAAAAGCTATGACTGCCACAAGTGGTCCTGGATTTTCTCTCAAACAAGAAAACCTAGGGTTTGCCGTTCAAGGTGAGATACCGTGCGTGGTTGTAGATGTGCAAAGAGTTGGACCATCTACGGGAATGCCTACTTCGGCGGCTCAGGGAGACGTTATGCAGGCGAGATGGGGCACTCATGGCGATCACGAGATAGTTGCTCTTTCGCCGGCTTCTGTGGAGGAGACGTTTACCCTAACTGTTGAAGCATTTAATATTGCAGAAGAACTGCGTACGCCAGTTATATTATTGATGGATGAGATGATAGGGCACTTAAGGGAAAAAGTGGTTTTACCAGATAAATCTGATTTGGTGATAAAAAACCGTGAGAAACCTACAGTTTCACCCGAGGAATACAAGCCCTTTGCCTTAGATCAAGGCAAGATACCTGGGGTGCCGCCTTTGGCAGCTTATGGAGATGGATACAGATTCCACGTCACAGGATTGACTCACGGAGAAGATGGTTTCCCAACGAACAATCCTTCCGTTGGTGAAAAGCAGATAAAGAGAATTAGTGAAAAAATTCGTCAGAGGAAAAAGGAGATTTGCAAGGTTGAAGAGTTTTATCTTGACGATGCAGAAGTTGTAGTGTTTGCCTACGGAGGAACTGCAAGATCTGCAAAGAAGGCAGTTAAAGATGCTCGGGCTCAGGGAATTAAGGCCGGGATGCTTAGGGCGATTACCATTTGGCCCTTTGTTGAAGATGCCATGTTAAAGGTAAGAGATAAAGCGCCCAAGGCTATAATTGTACCTGAGATGAACCTTGGTCAACTGGTTCTGCCTGTTAAAAGAGTCATTGGCGATAGGTGTCCTGTGGTGCCCATAAACAAGGTTGCAGGTCAGCTTATCGAACCTGAAGAGATCCTTAACGCTATAAAGGAGGCGATGTAGTATGGCACTCCCCTTAGAAAAATATCTAAGAGTAAATAAAATGCCTCACATTTGGTGTCCTGGTTGTGGGCACGGCATCGTTACCCAGGCTATCATTAGGGCAATCGATGAGTTGGGTATTGACACTGAGAAAACGGTCATCGTTTCAGGAATCGGATGCTCGGGAAGGGCTCCTGGATACATGAATTTCGACACTCTTCACACTACCCATGGCAGAGCCATCGCTTTTGCTACTGGCATCAAGATGGCACATCCTGAACTGCGTGTGATAGTCATTACTGGAGACGGTGATGCCGCCGCTATAGGTGGGAACCATTTGATTCATGCGGCGAGGCGGAATGTAGACCTAACAGTGATTTGCTATAACAACAACATTTACGGAATGACTTCAGGTCAGTATTCTCCCCTAACTCCACAAGGTAGTTTCGCAACTACCGCTCCTTACGGAATGTTAGAGAGGCCTTTTGACTTGTGCGAACTGGTTATAGGTGCCGGGGGCACTTTTGCAGCTCGTAGCACAACGTACCACGCCAGGCATCTCACAAATATGATAAAGGAAGCAATTTCACATGAAGGATTTGCATTTGTGGATGCGCTGTCCCAGTGTCCTACGTACTACGGGAGACGGAACCAGCTTAGGACGCCTTTGGACATGATGAATTGGTTCAAAGAGCGGGCAGTACCTAAGGCTTCTTGGGACAAACAAAGCGTAGAAGAGCGCGAAGGGAAATTCCCAATTGGCGTTCTTACGAAGATTGAAGCTGCCGAGCTCACTCAAGTCTACGCTGAACTCGTTGAAAAGTTGACGCAAAGGGGTGAAGAGGAATGAGGTTGGAACTCCGGCTCGCAGGTGAAGGAGGCCAGGGACTTATAACCGCAGGTATAATTCTTGCCGAAGCTTGTGCCGAGCACACAGATTTGAACGCTACCCAAACTCAGTCCTATGGACCCGAGTCCAGGGGCGGCGCTTCACGAGCTGATGTTATAATCTCGACAGAAGAAATTGATTATCCAGAAGTCAAGAATCCTGATATCCTGTTGGTGATGGCCCAGGAGGCAGCAGACAAGTATATTCCAAGCGTTAAACCAGGTGGAACCATTATTGTAGATTCTACCTATGTAAAACTTCCTGAAGAACAGATAGATGCCAAGATTATAGAATACCCCATAAGCGAAAAAGCTAGGGAGATTGGGCGGGAAATCGTGGCGAACATCGTGTCTCTAGGGCTGATTGTCGGACTTACACAAGTAGTTCCTGAAGATGCGGTTATGGCGGCTATTTTGGATCGGGTTCCTAAGGGAACTGAAGAATTAAATGAGAAAGCGTTTCAGGTTGGACTAGAAGCTGCCAAAATGTTTAGGAAAAGTTAGAAAGGGGGGTTACGCGTTTTATGATAAACGAGGCTAAGAAAAAGTGGGAACAGGAACGTTTAGCCAAAGTGATTGAGAGATACCCTGAAAGGAAGAAGGAATTCCATACTGATTCTGGAATTCCTGTAGAACGGTTTTACACTCCAGAAGATTTAAAGGACTGGGATTATCTTGAGAAACTTGGGTTCCCCGGCGATTACCCTTTTACTCGTGGCGTTCAACCCACAATGTACAGAGGACGTCTTTGGACTATGCGGCAATATGCAGGCTTCGGCACTGCGAAAGAAACCAATGAAAGGTTTCGGTTCCTACTCGAGCAAGGACAGACCGGGTTAAGCGTGGCGTTCGATTTGCCTACGCAAATGGGGTATGATTCTGACCATCCGTTAGCCGAGGGCGAAGTGGGGCGTGTGGGTGTTGCCATAGATTCTCTTGAGGATATGGAAATTGTTTTTGAGGGAATTCCATTAGACAAAGTCTCAACGTCTATGACTATAAATGCTCCTGCAGCAATTCTACTTGCCATGTATCAAGCGGTAGGTGAGAAGCAGGGTGTGGATGCGCGCAAGCTTAGGGGTACCGTTCAAAACGACATATTGAAGGAGTACGTTGCACGGGGCACCTATATTTTCCCTCCAGAGCCCTCAATGAGGCTGGTTACAGATATTTTTGAATACTGCTCTCAGAATATACCATCTTGGAATACTATTTCTATAAGCGGTTACCACATAAGGGAAGCAGGCAGCACGGCAGCCCAAGAAATTGCGTTTACTCTGGCAAATGGCATCGCCTACGTTCAGGCAGCAATAGACAAGGGCCTAGATGTTGATGAATTTGCAGGTCGACTCTCGTTTTTCTTCAACAGCCATATGAACTTTTTCGAAGAAATCGCTAAGTTCAGAGCTGCAAGAAGACTCTGGGCAAGAATAATGAAAGAACGTTTTGGTGCTAAAAAAGAAAAGTCTATGATGCTCCGATTCCATACCCAGACTGCAGGGTGTTCCCTTACTGCTCAGCAACCTGATAATAACATAGTGCGTACTGCTATGGAGGCGTTAGCGGCAGTGTTAGGAGGCACTCAGTCTCTGCACACCAATTCTAAAGACGAGGCTCTGGCGCTGCCTAGTGAGGAGGCGGTTAGAACTGCCCTTAGAACTCAACAGATCATTGCGTACGAAACTGGGGTAGCCGATACCATAGATCCGCTTGCTGGGAGTTATTTCATTGAAAAACTGACAGATGAAATAGAGGCCTTGGCGATCGACTATATTAGGAAGATTGACGATATGGGCGGAGCAGTAAAGGCTATTGAGAATGGGTTTATGCAGCGGGAAATCCAAGAGAGCGCATATCGGTATCAGAGGGAAATAGAGTCTAAGGAAAGATTAGTGGTTGGCGTCAATTGCTTTGAATCCGAAGAGGAGCCGCCTCAGAACCTTTTGAAGGTAGATCCTGCCATTGGGGAAAGCCAGAAGAAGCGTCTTGAGGAACTCAAAGCTAGAAGAGATGGGGTAGCAGTTTCCAAAGCCCTGGAGAAAGTTGAAGAAGCTGCGAGAGGGCAGGATAACTTGGTTGTGCCGATTTTCCATGCAGTAAAGTCTTATGCTACCATTGGCGAGATTTGCGATGTCTTGCGAGGCGTGTTTGGAATATATCGTCCAAGCCAGGAATTGTAAAGATTGTGGGAATTACAATCTTTTCGGGAAAGGATTGATACCGGTGCTTAAGAAAATAAACCATCTGGGAATTGCCGTAAACGATTTGGAAAAAGCAATAGAGATATTTACGAAGGCTTTCAATCTTGAGGTTGGTGGAATTGAAGAGGTTCCATCTCAGCAGGTTAAAGTCGCTTTTCTGCCGATTGGCGAGAGCAGGATAGAGCTTCTCGAGCCGACTTCTGAAGACAGTGCTGTCTCTAAGTTCCTTGCTACAAGAGGAGAAGGCGTTCACCATGTGGCCTTTGAAACAGATTGTATAGTTGACTCGCTAAAAACTGCAGAGGCCCAAGGGCTCAGGCTCATCGATAAGGAGCCAAGACCTGGGGCTCACGGGACAAAGGTGGCTTTTATACACCCTAAAAGCACTTGTGGTGTGTTAATTGAGCTGGTAGAGGAAGCTGCTGAATGAGGCTGAACAGTTAGATAACGTTTGAAGCAAATCGGTACATTGTTAGGCACCTGCGAGCATTTCGTGTGCGAAACAGGTGCCTACATTTTTATTGTTTGAGTTTTTTGGGCGAAGGGGAAGGAAATTGATCTACAGAAGAAGAATATAAACAGTGCACAGGGATTTTTCGAAAGTGTGCGGCCTGTCGGAATCCATACAAAGGGGGCTTTGTATAGTGGAACGGTCGCCAAGGACGGTAGAGTATGTTTGTCTCGGTTGTGGCGCCCAAGGGTTAATTCAGGTTCTAGATATTGGTGAAGATGATACAAATCTTAAGGATGAAAGGCTTGCTTCGATTTTGAGGTGCCCTAGATGTGATGGAAAAGTAATTTTCATCGAACGTAAGGGCGCCTCAATTGCTTTAACTCCGGTACATGCTGGCTAAATCAAACTCAAGGTAGATGGTTTCTTAAAATAAATTGCCGCCTCTTTAACGAAGCGGCAATTTATTTATTGGATGGAGATTTTTATCTAAAAAAAGTTTTAAAATTTATTTTTTTTAGCAGGAACTTTCGATATGTGTGGAGAATGCATGCACATGGACAAGATAGGTGAAAAGTGGTAGAAAGTGGGGAATCTTAGGCACCTATGACCGGATTCGTCGGAGAATACCTGCATACGGTCGATGATAAGGGCAGATTAGCCCTGCCTGTAAAGTTCAGGGATAGTCTGGGTCCGCGCTTTATAATTGCTCGAGGGCTGGACAAGTGTTTGTTTGTCTACCCGCATGAGGAATGGAGCAATATAATGGACAAACTCAAGGCCTTACCACTGAACCAAAAAGATGGTCGGAATTTTGTAAGATACTTTTTATCAGGTGCAACCGAGGTTGAGCCTGATAAGCAGGGAAGGGTCATTCTCCAGCAGAATCTGCGAGATTATGCCGGTTTAAACAAAGAAGTTTTCGTTCTAGGAGTTGGAAGTAGAATCGAGATTTGGGATAAAGAAACTTGGGAGAATGCAAAAAGAGAGTTGGAGGACGAGTTTTCAGTTTTGGCCGAAAGCGTTGTAGGAATATGATGGGTTGCGAAGTTCGTCGCGAGTATCATCAGCCTGTTATGGTGTCGGAAGTACTTGAGTTCATATTAGAGGCCCGCAGAAACATCGTTGTAGATTGTACGGTAGGAGACGGTGGTCATTCTCTAGAGATTCTGAGGAACAGTCCTAATACCTTTGTTTTTGGCATTGACGTAGACGACGAAGCGGTTTCTACATCTCAAAAACGGATCGACCGCGAATCTATGGGTCGTTTCAAAGCGGTCAAATGGGATTATAGAGAATTGAATAGGTTTTGCTCTAGATTCGGGATTGCCAGGATAAGCGCTGTTCTTTTCGATTTGGGAGTTTCATCGCGGCAACTTGATCAGAAGGAAAGGGGTTTTTCGTATCAAGTAGATGCTCCGTTGGACATGCGGATGGATCCGAGATTACACAAAACGGCAGCAGACATTTTGGCAGAAGCGAGCGAGGACGAACTAGAGGGGATAATAAGGGAATATGGTGAGGAGCGGTTTTCTCGTCGAATTGCTAGGGAAATAGTTGAGAGGCGAAAAGTTGAACCCATTACGACTACAGGACAACTTGTGGAAGTTATAGACAGCGCAATGCCAAAAGGGGCAAGGAAAGATCCTATTCATCCTGCTAGGAGAACTTTCCAGGCGCTGAGGATTGCAACTAACGATGAGTTATCGAGGTTAGGAGATAGCTTGGCAGTGGCGTTTTCTCTCTTGGAACCGGGTGGCGTGCTAATTGTCATAACCTACCATTCGCTTGAGGACAGGATAGTCAAGAACACCTTTAAGGAATTGGAAGCGAATCTCTCGGCGACCATAAGAACGAAGAAAGTGTTGCGAGCAACTAAATCGGAGGTGGAGGTCAATCCTCGTTCTAGAAGCGCTAAATTACGGGTTATCCAAAATGGGGAGAAGGGAGAATCATGATCAAAGATTTTGAGATAGACTCTAGAAAATCTGTACCGGTTGAAGTTTTTGGGATATTATATTTCGGACTCTTAGTTATAATCGGGATTGCATTAGTCTGGCAACCGGCTAAAGTAGCTACCATGAACCAGGAGCTTATGGCCTTGGAGGCGACGTTGCAGGATCTGAAGATGCGTAATGAAGATCTAAAACGAATAGTTGCCACTATGGAGTCTCTTGCGTTCATAGAAGCTCAAGCTAGGGACGTCCTTGGCATGGTAGATCCTGAACAGGTAAGAGCAATTGCGGTTAACCTTCAAGATACAGAGATACTTAATGAACCAGGCTCGGAACACGTGGCTGTTTCCGAACCGGAGCAGACTGGCATAGTCGCATGGTTTAGCCGGATAGTTGAATTTATGCGGGATAATCTAACTGCTGCAAAAGAAAGACGCTAACGCTGATCTCTGGAGAGAAATACTATGGAGAAGACATCAGTTCAAAAGCGGCTTAAGGTCGCTTTGTTTCTTTTATGTGCTTGCTTTGTTGTAATTCTAGCACGCCTGGTATATGTGCAGCTCATATGGGCTAATGAACTTAATCAAATGGCTTTGGATATGAGAATGAACGATATCCCCATTCAACCCAAACGGGGAACTATCACAGATAGAAACGGTCATGAGCTTGCGTTTAGTATGGATGTGGAATCTCTGTATGCTATTCCGTCCCAGGTTAAGGATCCAGCTCATACCGCTGAAGTCTTATCTGAAATCTTGGGCATGGACTATGAAAAGATGTTATCGATTCTAACTAGGCCTAGCGGCTTTGAGTGGATCAAAAGAAAGCTGCCTGATGACATAGTTCGGAAGATAAAGGAACAGAACTTAAAAGGTATCGGCTTCACTCAGGAATCCATGCGGGTTTGGCCAAAAGGCACCTTGTTGTCTCATGTTTTAGGAATTGTGGGCATAGATAACGACGGTCTTGAGGGATTAGAATATCAATATGATGAGACATTAAAAGGTACGCCTGGAAAATTCACTGTCGAAGTTAACGCTTTGGGCGAAATCATACCTCAATCGGAAATAGGTTATATTCCTCCTGTTGATGGAAAGAACCTGATCCTTACAATTGACGAACCTATTCAGTTCATCGTAGAGCGGGAGCTTGATCGAAGGATAACTGAAACGAAAGCAGCAGGAGGAATTGTAATAGCTATGGATCCTTCCAATGGAGAAATCCTAGCACTTGCAGTTCGTCCAGGATATGATCCTAACAAGTACGATGAATATCCTGAAGAGGTAAGGAGGATAAAGGCTATTACTGATTCTTTTCCTCCTGGCTCCACTTTTAAGCCTGTAACTGGAGCTATAGCGCTTGAATCTGGGGCTGTAAGAACTAGTGATGTGTTTTATTGCACAGGTAGCATGAAGGTAGGTGTTGAAACTTTACACTGTCACCAAAGCTGGGGGCACGGCCAGCAGACCTTTAACGAAGTGATTCAAAATTCGTGCAATATGGGGTTTATCCAAATAGCGCAGAAAGTCGGGATAGAACGGTTTTACGAGCATATCGATCTTCTGGGAATTACATCGTGCACTGGGATTGATCTTCCTGGCGAATCAGATGGTATCATTATACCGAAGGATCAAGCGAAGGAAATCGATCTTGCGGTCATGTCTTACGGACAGACCCTTCAGACTACGCCAATTCAAATAGTGACTGCTATATCTGCAATAGCCAACGGTGGGAATATTGTAGTTCCTCATGTGGTCAAAGAGATAACTGATTCTTCCGGAAACGTAATTGATACAGTCCCTTGCGAACCAGTTAGGCAAGCTATATCGGAGAAGACTTCAGAAGAAATGAGATTTGCCCTTGAGAAAGTGATATCTGACGGTACAGGTAAGTCGGCTTATGTTCCAGGCTACCGTTTGGCGGGGAAAACTGGTACATCCAATAAGGTGATAGACGGGAAAATAGCGAAGGACAAGTATATATCGTCGTTTGTAGGTTTTGCTCCTGCAAATAACCCCAAATTGGTCCTTCTGGTAATGATAGATGAACCCAAAGGTGACTACTATGGCGGTGTTGTGGCTGCGCCTCTTTTTTCGTCCATAATGCGAGATGTACTGAGGTACCTTGAAATTCCGCCCCAGGAAGAACCGTTCGATATCGGAGGTCAGGATGTTGTAAAAGTTCCTGATCTGGCTGGCAAGCCTGTGGCTCAAGCTGTAAAAGAGCTAGAACAAGGCGATTTTGAAGTGAGGATTGAAGGATCGGGCGAAACTGTTTTGGATCAATTCCCGACTGCTGGAGCCAGGGCAATTAAAGGGACAGATGTGGTATTATACACTGAAGGTGATGAAGAGCCTGGGGAGGGAATGGTCAGGGTCCCTTCGATTTTAGGCCTGGGGATGACGCAAGCGCGGGCCAAGTTAAAGGATTGTGGTCTTTCCTTGAGCGCTGACGGGAACGGATTCTGCGTTTCCCAGGAGCCTCAGGCTGGGAAAATAGTTCCTGTTGGGACAACAGTAGAGGCCGTTTTCCGGATGGATGTAGGCCAGTAAGGGGTTTTACCTTACGTACTGGATTTCCTCTATCGCAAGGAGGTGACCTTGGGTGCTTCTATCCACATTGCTAGAAGGGCTTGATGACGCTTGTGTTATACGCGATTGCGAGGTAGTGGGAATTGCGTATGATTCCCGTAAGGTGGAAGTGGGAGATCTTTTCGTCGCCATAAAAGGCTACCAGTTTGACGGCCATGATTTTGTTGGAGATGCCCTTTTAAGGGGAGCCAGCGGCGTAGTAGTTCAAGATCAAGTAGACATTCCACAAGATAAGGGTATTGCAGTTGTGAAAGATTCTCGGTTTGCATTGTCTCACCTAGGTTGTGTGTATTACGGGAACCCTAGCAAGGATCTTCTGGTTGTAGGGGTAACTGGCACAAAAGGTAAAACCACCACGTGCCACATGGTCAAAGAGTTTCTGGATAGCATTGGCTACCGAACTGGGTTGATAGGGACAGTTCATAACATAATCGGGGGCGAAGTACTTCCGGTTACCCACACAACTCCGGAATCTTTGGATCTTCTGGCAATGCATAGAGAGATGGTAGACCGAGGTTGTACAGCGGTAGTTATGGAAGTTTCGTCACACGCCTTGGAGCTTTCACGTGTTGCTCACGTACAATTTGACGTAGGCGTATTTACCAACATCGGAACCGATCATCTGGATTTTCATAACACCTTGGAAAATTACGTAGCAGCAAAACGAAGGTTTTTTCAATTACTAGCAAAAACGCCGACTTCGGCTCAAGGAGTTCTACCTTTTGCAGTAATCAACCACGATGATCCGTTTTGGGACTACTTTGCTTCTGCCGGGCCTAGAGATTTCATTACGTACGGAATAGACCAAGAAAGTGATGTACGGGCCATAGATGTAGAAACAGGAGCGAAAGGGAGTCGGTTCACCCTTTTATTCAAAGGCTCCAAAAAAGAGGCTGAAATACATCTGCCGGGACGGTTTAATGTGTATAATGCTTTGGCTGCGAGTGCCGTTAGTTTAGGTTTAGGCATGAACATCGAAGAGGTAGTAGAAGTTCTCCGTAGGCTTTCTGGGGTTAAGGGACGGGCAGAATTGGTTTCAGGGGAAGAGGAATATGCTGTGTGGGTTGACTATGCTCACACCCCTGAGAGCCTGAGAGATATTTTGCTAACAGCTAAGCAGGTTGCAGACAACCGGGTAATTGTAGTTTTTGGGTGTGGTGGGGATAGGGACAAGGGTAAACGTCCTATCATGGGTAAAATCGCAGGGGAAATAGCCGATGTTGTCATCATTACCAATGATAATCCCAGGACTGAGGATGAAGATGAAATCTTGGATCAGATCCAAGTAGGTTTAGCCCAAGCTCAAATGGAAAAACCCCAATTGGCATTTTATCGCATTAAGGATCGGGCACAAGCCATTGAAAAGGCAATTTGGTTAGCGGAAAAAGGGGATGTGGTAGTGATAGCCGGAAAGGGTCACGAAACATACCAGATTTTCAAGGACAAAACCGTGCATTTTGATGATGCAGAGGTAGCTCGGAAGGCTATTGACGATTCAAAAAAGAGCAGGGGAGTTTGACGTTGTTATATACTTTGTGCCAAATAGCTCAGATTGTAGATGGGGATTTACTGCAGGGGAACCCTTTGGTCCAGGCGCATAGCGTGGCCATTGATTCCCGAACCGATGTGACAGGCTCCCTTTTCTGCGCCATTGTGGGAGAAAGGGCAGATGGTCACGATTTTGTTGATGTGGCCGAAGCAAAAGGAGCTGTCGGAGCCCTAGTCCAGAAACCTGTGACAGTGTCTGATCCTGAGTTCGGGGTGATATTGGTAGAATCGACTACCGACGCGCTAGGTTTGTTAGCGTCTGATTATCTGTCTCGTACAGGTGTAGATGTTATCGGGATAACCGGTAGCGTGGGCAAAACAAGCACCAAAGATTTGGTTTCGGCAGTTTTGAACCAGAGGTTTAAGACATACAAAAACCCGGGGAACCTAAATTCGCATATCGGTTTACCCCTGGCAGTGCTTCAGATGGAGCCTGGTTATCGCTACGCAGTGCTGGAAATGGCTATGAGGGCTGAAGGAGAAATAAGATATCTTAGTAGAATTGCCAAGCCGAAAATGGGTGTGCTTACTGATATATCTGAATCTCACATAGGTGTGGTCGGAAGCTTAAAGAAGATAGGCCTGTCCAAGGCCGAACTTCTAGAAAGTTTGCCTGAAGACGGAATCGCATTTTTATGTTGGGACAGCGAGTATGTAAGAAAGTTTAGTTCTTTTGCAAGGTGTCCCATAGTCACGTACGGGTTTCATGAGGAAGCGGATTGCAGGGCGTATGACATAAAAAAGGTGGATGAAACTGGGTATGAGTTCAAAGTGGATTACTTTGGCTCCAAAAACCAGTTTACCTTGTACATGCCAGGGGTTCATCAGGTTCAAAATTCTCTAGCCGCAATATCTGTAGGGTTTCAACTAGGACTTTCAGCAGATGAAATACAGGCAGGGCTTTCCAACGTTTCCTTGAGTCCTATGAGGCAAGAGGTAACAAAGACCCGCAACCTTACTATAATCAACGACGCGTACAATGCCAGCGTTAAGTCGATGAAAGCGGCGTTAGACTTGCTTTCAGAGATCGGCGATGGGAGGAAAGTTGCGATTTTAGGGGATATGCTAGAGATGGGTGAGTACGCACCCCAAGCACACTTTGAGGTAGGTAGGTACGCTAAGACGAAAGCCGATGTTCTAATTGCAATAGGTTCTTTGAGCGTTCATACGAAGAGGGGTTGGGACCAAACTGAATATCCCGAAGGTGAGCGTCTATCATTTTGGTTTGAAGACAAGGAAAAAGCTATAGATTGTCTACCTCGGTTGTTACAGAGCATGGATGTATGCCTAGTAAAGGCATCTCGAGGGATGGAGTTTGAATCTGTAGTTATGTTTCTTAGGAAGTTAGGCGACTGCGGCGATTGGGGTTGATGTGGGAGTGAACACTGGAACAATAGTTTTGTCTATAGGTTCTGCCTTGATAATATCTTTGATTTTTGGCAAATTGCTCATTCCTAAACTGAAAGAACTTGACGTTGGCCAACAGATAAGACCTGAAGGTCCAGAATCCCACAAGAAAAAAGCGGGGACCCCGACCATGGGTGGCATTATATTTATTGCTGCCATTTTAGTATCCAGGCTAATTGTGGCCATCTATACCAAATCGCTGCCTTCTAGGGAAGAGGCGCTTATTTTAGGACTCATGCTTTCGTACGGTTTTATAGGTTTTATCGATGATTACAGAAAAGTCAAACTAGGTCGTTCGTTGGGGCTGAAAGCCAGAGAAAAACTGGCTCTTCAACTGGTTTTTGGAGTCTTGTTTTTGTGGCTCCTTCCTGACCTAAATTCTCAAGTTGTAGTTCCGTTTACAGGGGCTATATGGGATATGGGGCGGCTATATCCCTTTTTCGCGCTACTTGTCATATTGGGAACAGGAAACGGCATGAATCTTACTGACGGGTTAGATGGTCTGGCGGCAGGTGTCGCATCCATTGGCCTTTTAGCGTATGTGGTTATAATTTTTTCATTCTTGGGTTCGGAGTTTTCGAGTCTACTGTGGGACTTGGGTTACTTGGCTTTGGCTAGCGTAGGAGCGTTATTTGGCTTTTTATTTTATAACCGTCATCCGGCAAAGGTGTTCATGGGAGATGTAGGCTCCTTGGCATTAGGGGGGCTTTTGGCCGGTTATGCCATATGCACCCACACTGAACTGACGTTTGTTTTTATAGGGGCAGTGCAACTGGTCGAGGTCGTTTCAGTAATTTTGCAAGTAGCATCTTTTCAGTTGTTTGGTAAAAGGATATTTAAGATGACGCCTATACACCATCATTTCGAACTTTTAGGTTGGAGCGAGCCTAAGATAGTGTATACCTTTTGGGCTTTCTCACTAGTTATGGCAGTTATAGGTGTTATGGGCGTTAGTGTGCTATAGGATAAGGGTGGTTTTTAATGAAGAAAGGTGAAAACACTATATCCAGGGGTAATCCTGACTATACGTTGTTTTTCGCTGTGCTAACCCTTTTAGGTATAGGCATTGTTATGGTGTTTTCGTCGAGCATGCCTAGGGCGCTGCGCTTCTACGACAATGCCTACTATTTTGTATTTAGGCAGATTATATGGGCAGGTCTAGGATTGGCTTCAATGTTCTTTTTCATGAATTTCGATTGCTGGCGATATAGAAAACTTATACCGGCCGCATACATCGTATCTATGGTTCTATTGGTTGCGGTCTTGGTGCCAGGAATTGGTGAGATTAGGGAGGGCTCTAGGCGATGGCTTGGTTTAGGAAGTCTGGGTTTGCAGCCTGCAGAGCTTGCAAAAATTACTACTGTGCTTTTTTTGGCCGATAGACTTGCGCGTAAAAGGGGTACTCTAAATTTTATAAAAGACTTTGGACCATACATAGTTTTAATCGGCATTACCGCTTTGCTGATTCTAAAAGAGCCTGACCTTGGAACCACCGTTATTCTTGTGGGAAACTCTATCTTGATGCTATTTCTGGCCGGTGCAAACGTATGGTACTTATCATTTTTGGGAGCGCTAGCTGTTCCGGTTATATATCGCGTGGTTATGGCTGAGGATTACATGCGTCAAAGGATTGTTGCGTTTATGGATCCGTGGCAAGATCCAATGGGCCTGGGTTGGCAGATAATTCAGTCTTTGTATGCTTTTGGCACAGGAGGTTTATTCGGCGCAGGTATAGGCATGTCTAGGCAGAAAGGGTTTTACTTGCCACAGGCTGATACAGACTTCATTTTTGCAATAATCGGCGAGGAAATGGGCTTTTTCGGAACTTTCTTGGTTGTGCTATTATTTTTGGTTGTAGCTTGGAGAGGATATACGATCGCCATGAACGCTCCAGATAGATTTTCCTGTCTCTTAGCTGCAGGGCTCACTACAGGGATAGTAGCTCAAGCTGCAATAAATATGGGGGTTGCTATTGGGATAGCCCCGATTACAGGTATAACCCTTCCGTTTGTGAGTTACGGTGGATCATCCTTACTTATGTCGCTTACTAGCGTAGGCATAATCCTGAATGTTTCCAGATACGCAGTGGATAGGAGCTGACGATAAGGTGAAATGTGTTGTCACAGGAGGGGGAACAGGAGGACACATATATCCTGCCATAGCCGTGGCCAAAAGCATCCAAAAGATCATGCCTTCTGCGTCCATATTGTATATAGGCACTGAATCAGGCATGGAGAGCAGCCTAGTCCCCAAGGAAGGCTTGGATTTCATGACTGTACGTTCCTCAGGGATCGTGGGTAAATCGCCTATAGTTGCTTTGAAAGGAATTTGGAACGCAGGGCTTGGTGTTAACGACGCGAGACATATCTTCAAAGAAATTGAACCAGACGTAGTTTTAGGCACTGGAGGGTATGTATCAGGGCCAGTTGTTTTAGCTGCAAGCCTGATGGGAATTCCTTGTGCTATTCAGGAACAAAATGCGGTTCCTGGAAAAACCAATTTGTATCTGTCCAAACGGGTTGATATGACATTTGCGGCTTGGGAGAATTCCCTAGAGTATTTTCCTAAGAATTC
>DGFF01000119.1 GCA_002391545.1 Candidatus Fermentithermobacillaceae bacterium UBA3907
AGCCAGTTTGCTGGTGGCAGTTTGATAGAAGAAGCTATATAAGAATTTCGGGAACTGCGAATACGATCTGAGCCTACAGGTATTCGTGGGCCAAGATCATATACACGCTGGAAGTCCAAGTGAAAGCCGTATCTTCTAGTGGTTGTCCAGAAAGAGCGCTGAAATTCTCAGCCATGCCGTTTTCTGCTGCCATGTGGCAGAACCGCCGGGCAATATCTTGAGCAAACTGCTTCTCTCCTAATTTCACGAGTCCGTCAACTATAAGCATGGTAGCGGGTGCCCAAATAGGACCGCGCCAGTAGCCGTCAGGTTTGTAATGTGGGCTGGTTATTTTCTCTGTTGCTAGCCCGTACTCGGTCATAAATGCGCCACGTTCTTTCAGGCCTGACACAATCCACTTTTTGATGTCTGCACGAAGACAGTCCCCAAGAACGATGGTTACATATGGCAATAAGCTGTGGCAGTATACAGGATTGTGCCGCCAAGCGGAGCCTTGCGGTTCGAGGTAAACTGCGTGAAGGCTTTCTCCGTCCCAAAAATGTTCAAACATGTTAGCGAGCAAGTCTTTTGACCGCGCCTGCCACATTTTGGATTCGTCTGTCTTTCTTAACCTGGAAGCTACGTGGGAAAGAACTTCCATCTGAATCACGAGGAATCCGGCTAGATCTGGGCTTTCCACAGGGACTCCTTGCAAGAAAACAGTGCTATTATCCCATCCGCTGTCATTTCCGTGGTTATACTGAGGGATACCATCTCTATCAAAATCTCTATATTCAAACCACCATTGGGTCCAACGAGCCAATGGTGAGTATATTTCTGACAGCTTGTCGTCAGTTATATAACCTGAACTATCCCTTTCCATCATCCATTTGAGAGTCCAGCCGTGGATAGGCGGCTTGCAGCAGTTCCAAGAGGCCTCTTTATCATTCATGTAATCGGGAAGAACGCCTGAGGGATGTTGACGTTGGAAGAATAGGCAGAATTGTTCCCAAGCCGCTGCAGGATTCTTGTAGAACAGGGCCATAGCGTTGAAGCAATGATCCCAACTCCACACGTTAGCCATGTAATTCTTTGACATGTACATGGCTGGGGAAGGCAGGAATCCTTCTTGCCTTACTATACAAGACCATGTAATGTATGATGCCAATGCGTGTCCTTTTAGTAACGAAGAGGCATGTATTTCTGGTTCGTCACATTGATCTGTTTGAGGGATCTTAACCTCAGGACATCTCTCGCGCCAATTGCGAAGATCTCTTTCTACTATACCTAGACTGCGCTCGAAGGAGGCTTTTCGGTCTTCTCTGGATACTTCAAGCTCCAGATTTTCTCTAATGACTACGTAGTCTTGGATGAGACCCTCGGCCATGCCATTACTTTGGTTATCTTCGGTCAGGAAAGATGCCCTTATGTATCTACACCCTAATCCGTCCCACGGCGCGTTGATGCAGAGTCTTCCTTTGAGGGGGGTGAGCAGAAATCTGGCGCCATGACTGTAACTATTCACTTCCCAACTTATGCCGGTGTAACTGTCGTCATGCTTTACGCGATTTTGGATAGGACCCAGAGGAGTTACGTGATCGTAAGATCCAGTTACCATTGTTAACCGCAATCCTAAGTTGTTACCTCGAATTCTAAAGTGCAACTGGTTGGCATGGGGAAAACAAAACTCTATAACCCCATCTGATGAGTCAGTTTCGGTAGGAAAGATTCGCAGCATGATCGGGGTTGCCTGAATGACGTAGGGCACAGGCTGGTTGTTGACGGTAGGCTCTAACAAAAAGATGGGTCCCTTACCTCCAGACCTCAAGTGTCTTACGTATAACCCTTCTTTACCATGTTTTCCTGATTCTCTAGCGCTCAGCAAAGAAATTGCGACGTAAGACCCCATCCTGCTAAAAGGGACTTTTCTCAGATCTATAGGTATATCGCCTTCGCCAATGGACCAGTTATTTTGGGGCAGATCTTTTGACACTATGACTCACCTCCCAAAGCACAAAGCAAGGGGGACGGGGGTTTCCGCTTCACCTATGGTCAGGTTTCTTCTATTATATGCCAATTAAGGCCAATACTCAAAAAGACAAGTGATAGGAGTATCTTGCAGCCGATAAGAATATATATGAGAGAAAGTAAATTCCCAGGAAGGGGAGGGGTACTGTGATATATGAACCTTTTGATGAAAGTCTAAAGATTCTGACTGCCACGAAGTGGGAGCCGTGGCAAAAAGAAGCCATACGGCAAGTGGTTCCAGACGCCATTTTTCTGGAACCTGATGCTTGCAGAAGTTTAGAAGAGCTGATTTTCCAGGCGGATATTTTGTTCGGTTCACCAAAGATATCCCCGACACTTTTGGCAAAATCTCCCACACTCAAAATGATACATCTATTGTCTACTGGCGTAGATCGGTACATGGTTCCCGAGTTCAAGGAATCTCCTATAATCTTGGTAAATAGTCGTGGAGTGCACGGGCCCCTGGTCGCAGATCACGCCATGGCATTGCTTTTGGCTTTGAGCAGGTCGTTGCACTTGGCTTACGAAAAACAAGAATCTAAAGTGTGGGAACGTTTACCTATAGTTGATTTGGAAGGAAGGACTGCAGGGCTCTTGGGTTTAGGATCCATTGGCAAAGAAGTCAGCGTTAGATGTAAAAGTTTTGGAATGCATGTGGTCGCTGTGCGGCGTAGCGGTGAAAAAGACCCTGCAGTAGATAAGGTATTTCCCCCCTCACAATTGCATCAAGTTTTAGAGGTTTCGGATTTTGTGATTTGTTCTTTACCGCTGACCCGAGAAACTTACCATATGATTACTATAACGGAGTTTTCTGTCATGAAGCCGTCAGCCTTTTTCATAAACGTAGGGCGAGGAGCTACAGTGAAGGAAGAAGATTTAATACGTGCCCTTGAGCAACAAATGATAAAAGGAGCAGGGCTAGATGTTTTCGAAAAAGAGCCGCTGGATCCTGATAGTAAGTTGTGGGATTTGCCCAACGTAATAATCACTGCCCATTATGGAGGTACAGACGAAGCGGGGCTCAAGAAGAGTTTTGCAATATTCTTGGATAACCTTGATAGGTTAAAAAAGGGAGAACCTCTTAGAAACGTAGTAGATAAAGAGTTGGGGTATTGAAAAGTCCAGGCGTGTAAATATCGGGTAGGAACAGCTATACACGCGTTTAACTGGGCATTTCTACATAGAGATGGGGCTTACAGAAGTTGCTCTAATTTGTATGTTTTAGTATCCTATAAATACAGGCAGTAGGAGTTGACAAGGCGTAGGCACGTTCTAAGTTGCATTGTTCAGAAGATCACCTCTAATCTTTCAGTTGACGCAATCAGTTTAAAGGTTTTGATTCAAAATTCCAAAATAGAAAAAACGGGGGGTTATTAGCATGGAAGAAGTCAGGGAGGAATGCAGAAGTTTTCCATTGATCGGTGAACCTGCTCCCGATTTTGAGGCTGTTACTACTCACGGGAAAATTAGGTTGTCACAGTTCCTAGGTAAATGGGTGGTCCTATTTTCTCATCCGGCAGATTTTACTCCAGTATGCACCACCGAGTTTGTGGCGTTTTCTAAGATAAATGATGAGCTAGAAGCGCTTAACACGCAGCTAATTGGTCTTTCTATCGATAGCGTTCATTCTCACATAGCATGGATAAGAAACATTAAGGAGAAGTTCGATGTAGATGTTCCTTTTCCGGTAATCGCCGATTTGGATATGAAAGTTTCCAAACTCTTTGGCATGGTTCATCCAAATGTAAGCAGCACGTCGGCGGTTAGGGCGGTTTTTGTAATTGATGATAAAGGTATAGTTAGAGCTATTTTATATTACCCTCAAAGCACAGGTCGTAATATGGAGGAGATTATACGGATTGTCAAGGCTTTGCAAACGGCGGATGCCTATAACGTTGCAACTCCTGCGAACTGGAAGCCTGGAGACAAAGTAATTGTTCCGGCACCTGGTACAGTAGAGGCGGCTAAGACTCGTTTGCAAGAAGGCTATGAGTGTTATGATTGGTACTTGTGCATGAAGGAGCTTCCGAAGGAATAGGTTAGAAGTACGATCTATAAATGGGGTAAAGGGTTTCAGAGTCAAGCTCTAAACACCTTTACCCCATGTTTTTGGCAGCTGTTTTATTGGGTTTCATGGGGCAGGAGCCTTTTGGTTTGAGGACGAACTTTCTATGCAGTAGATCTGCGTTTGAAATTGAGGGAGGGTGGCTTTGCATGTGGGAACCTCAGGCGCTTTTTGCGTTGGCCCTTTCAACCCTTGCTGGACTTAGCACGTTGTTAGGTGCATTAGTCATATTAATTGGTAAAGGAAAGAGCGAAAAGCTACTTACCTCATCGTTGGGATTTGCAGCCGGGGTTATGCTTAGCATTTCGTTTTCAGATTTGCTACCACAAGCCAGAGATCTCATAGGTTTGGAAAAGGGAATGGAGATGGGAATTATATATATGGATTTGTTTCTAATAGCAGGAGTTTTTCTGGCCATTGGATTAGACTATTTGGTTCCCCACGTTGAAGCAAATGCTTCTGCAGAGAGATCCCATCAAGATCTGTTTCGCGTTGGAGTGGTTTCGACTCTGGCCATGATGCTCCACAATTTTCCTGAAGGGATAGCTACTTTTATGGCAGGTTACAGCGATCAAGCCCTCGGCATGTCCTTGGCAGTGGCCATAGCTTTTCACAATATTCCTGAAGGAATTTCAGTGGCCATGCCTGTTTACTTTGCTACAGGGGATAAATCTAAGGCGTTGAAATTTACTTTTGCTGCAGGTATTGCCGAACCTATCGGGGCATTGGCGGCATTTCTAGTGATGAGACCTTTTTTAAACCAGTTTGTCATAGGGGCAAGTTTTGCTTTTGTAGCAGGTATTATGCTTTATATATCTATTGAGGAGTTAATCCCGTCGTCTAGGCAATATGGTCATAATCGCTTAGCATTGTTTTCAACTCTGGCAGGGTGTGTTCTAATGCCTTTGAGCCACCTTTTTTAGTCGTGAGCATAGACGATTCTTGAATAGGTTAGTTCGTTACTACTTGTATGGAGAAGGGATCATAGTGGAAAAGGACCAGGCTCAGCGTAAGTCAGGCGTCTCTCGCGTGAAGGATGTTATATTTTGGGTGTTTATGGTATTCATAATTGCCCTAATATTCGTAACAGTTGTGACCAGGCTTCAGGGTGGTGAGCCCCAGTTGTTTGGATATAGGCTCTACGTAGTAGAAAGTGGTAGCATGGGTCCAACTATTAAGCCCAATTCATTGATAGTAGTTAAAGAATTGGAACCTAGCCAAATCAAGGAGATGGACATAATTACTTTCTATGGCTCGAGCGGAGAGACTACGGTCACTCACAGAGTAGTGGAGATAAAAGATAATGGCCTTTCTTTTGTGACTAAAGGTGATGCCAATGAAGTTCCGGATCCAATGCCGGTCGAGGCAAATAGGTTAATAGGCAAAGTAGTATTGGCTATCCCATACTTAGGGAAGGTACTTAAGTTTTTGAGCACCCCTTTGGGATTGACTTTGCTTATCGTCTTTGCTGTTGTTTGGGCAATTTTCGATTCATTTGTGGGAAAATTATAGATTAAAACGGCAACATCAAGATCATGAAGGTAAATATGATATCCGGTTAACGGTCATCCAGATCCACATAACGACTTCATAATATGTAACTACTCACCACTAATATTGCTCCCATACTTAAATGTTAATATCTTCCTTGTTATGACACAAAGTGTGACAAAAGCCAAATGAAATGTCATCATGACACTTGCCATAATATGGCAGAAAACTGTTGATACCTGAATATACCTGTAATATAA
>DGFF01000092.1 GCA_002391545.1 Candidatus Fermentithermobacillaceae bacterium UBA3907
GCTAACGCTATGGCAAACACATCATCCATATGATTAACCAGCTCAATAGTTACATCCTCCAATACGCTTTCGGGAATATCCTCAAGATCTTTTTTGTTATCTGCAGGTAAAATGACCTTTGATATGCCCGCTCTATGTGCAGCTAGAACCTTTTCTTTAATACCACCTACAGGCAATATTCGCCCCCTCAACGTTATCTCCCCCGACATCGCAACATCATGCCTGACAGGTCTGTTGGTCAATGCAGAAGCAATAGCACAGGCTATGGTTATGCCTGCTGATGGCCCGTCCTTGGGTATTGCACCTTCGGGTAGGTGTACATGTATATCCATAGTTTCATAAAAATTAGGCGGGAGTCCTAGATCAGCACTTCTAGATCGCAAATAACTTACGGCAGCCTGGGCAGACTCCTTCATGACGCCTCCCAACTGACCTGTTAGCGTTAGGTTCCCCTTACCTTCAACTATGCTAACCTCGCAAGGCATTATATCTCCACCGTAATCGGTTACGCCCAGACCTAAAGCTACGCCTACTTGATCCTCTTTCTCTGTCTCTCCGTGGTAGAATTTGGGAACACCTAGATATTTGCTCAAATTCTGGGATGTGACTTCCACCTTCTCGGTCTTACCCGAAACTACATCTTTTGCGATCTTTCTACATATGGTCGCAATCTGTCTCTCTAAATTTCTAACTCCCGCTTCACGCGTATATAATCTGATCATGTCTCTAATAGCTTCCTTCGAAATGCTCAGATTATCAGAGGTTAACCCATGCTCTTTGAGCATCTTTGGAATAAGAAATCGGCTTGCAATTTCAATTTTCTCCTCTTCGGTGTAACCTGGAAGGTTAATAACTTCCATCCTATCTAAGAGCGCTCTCGGAATCGTATAGGTTGTATTGGCGGTAGTAATAAACATCACCTTAGACAAATCAAACGGTACATCTAAATAGTGATCTGAAAATTGGTGGTTCTGTTCCGGATCCAATACCTCTAGTAAAGCGGCAGCCGGATCTCCCCTGAAATCTGACGCCAACTTGTCAATTTCGTCCATAAGAAATACAGGGTTTCTAGAGCCAGCATTTCGCATACCCTGAATTATCCTTCCAGGTAACGCCCCAATATACGTTCGCCTGTGCCCTCTTATCTCAGCCTCATCCCTTATGCCGCCTAGGGAAATCCTCACAAATTTCCGATCCAAGGCCCTAGCGATAGATTTTCCCAATGACGTCTTCCCAACACCAGGCGGCCCTACAAAACACAATATGGGCCCTTTCGGTTTGTCTACCAGTTGCCGAATAGCAAGATACTCGAGAATCCTCTCTTTCACTTGCTCCAACCCATAGTGATCCTCATCAAGAATCTCTTGAGCCCGCTTTATATCCATTGTGTCTTCAGTGAGCACATTCCAGGGCAAAGATACCAACCATTCAAGATAAGTTCTAGACACCACAGCTTCTGCAGAAGCTTGAGGCATCTTTTCCAGACGCTCTACTTCTCTCAAAGCTTTTTCTCTAACTTCTCCAGTAAGGCCAGCTTCTTCAATCTTTCCTCTGAACTCGTCTGCTTCGTTTAGGTTGTCATCTCCTTCGCCTAGTTCCCTCTGTATGGCCTTCATTTGCTCCCTCAGCCAATATTCCTTTTGGCTACGCTCAATCTGTTTCCGTACCCTTGCGTTTATTCGTTTCTCAAGCCCTGCAATCTCCATTTCGGTTGCAAGAATATCAATTACCTTTTCAGAACGCTCCAGAATAGAAACTGTTTCCAAAACATCTTGTTTGGCTTCAATAGCTAAAGGTATATGACCAACTATGGTGTCGCATAACTGTCCAGCGTCAGTAACTGCAGCTACAGAAATCAACGTTTCCGGAGGTACGTTTTTCGTAAGTCTTACATATTCCTCGTACTGCTCCATTAGTCTTTTAACTAGCAGTTCGTTTTCTGAAGGACCCACTTCAGGCTCTTCTATCTTAGTCACAGTTACCTCATACGCAGGGTCCTGGGAGATATACGAGGTTACTTTTACACGCTCTAATCCTTCAACAATTATGCGCAGATTCCCTGATGGAGACCTTGCGATCTCCGTGATTTTGCCTAAAGTTCCCACAGGGTATATATGTTCAGGCAACGGATCTCCAACGTCTGATTCGGACTGAGAACACATTACAACAGCCATATCGGAACGCTGCGCAATTTCAACAGCCTGAACCGACTTTGGCCTACCAACCTCAAGAGAAACCGTCGTTCCTGGAAATACCAATACGTTTCTCAATGGCAGTAGCGGATAGGACCTTTGGGTTGCTTTGTCTGTTTTGCTCATTGCTCATCAGCACCTCCCGCTCTCTTCATACTCCTAAACTGTTCTTGCTTTTATCCTAATAAGTGCTATGTCTAATAAGACCCCGACATACACTTAACTCCAAGCCTGTCGGGGTCTTGTATTTACAAACTGCATTATCTCTGTTTTTCGTGTATTAGAGCCAGTCGTCTAAGATTTAGTCCAGCCTAGATCCCCCCAAGCTCCACACAACTTATTATGCGGTTTCCTCTTTCTTCTTCGACTTTCTATCTGCAGATATCAAAATCGGACGAGCGTTGGAAACTACTACATCTTCAGTGATTATGCATTTCTCAATGTCATCTCTCGAGGGTATCTCGTACATAACTTCGAGCATTTTATCCTCGAGTACAGCTCTTAAGCCCCTAGCTCCCGTTTTCCTCTTACTAGCCTCTCGTGCAACAGCCCTAATAGCCTCTTCTTCGAATTCAAGTACCACTTTATCCATAAGGAACATCTGTTGGTACTGTTTTATGAGTGCGTTCCTTGGCTCAGTTAATATCTTAACAAGATCATCTTCATTTAGAGCATCAAGGGTAACAATTACAGGCACCCTTCCCACAAACTCGGGTATCATGCCGAACTTAAGCAGATCCTCAGGCAGAACTTTTTCAAGGATCTGACCTATAGACTCGTCCCACTTAGGCTTTGGTTCGGATGTAAATCCCATGGTGCTTTCGCCAATTCGATTTTGAATGATCTTCTCTATCCCGTCAAAAGCCCCTCCGCATATAAACAGTATGTCAGTTGTATCCAGTTGTATGAACTCCTGGTGAGGGTGTTTTCTTCCCCCAAGAGGAGGTATATTCGCTATGGTTCCCTCCAAAATCTTTAGAAGGGCCTGCTGCACACCCTCACCAGAAACATCCCGGGTTATAGACGGATTTTCTGACTTACGAGCGATTTTATCTATCTCATCAATATATATAATTCCGCGTTCTGCCTTTTCAAGATCGTAGTCAGCCGCTTGTATTAAACGAAGAAGGATGTTTTCTACGTCTTCCCCTACATAACCCGCTTCCGTAAGCGTAGTAGCGTCAGCTATGGCAAAAGGCACCTTTAAAAACCTGGCTAAAGACTGCGCCAGATACGTTTTTCCGCTACCCGTTGGCCCGAGCATTACAATATTTGCTTTTTGGATCTCAACATCATCCTTGCTCTTACTACGATGGCCAATACGCTTATAGTGATTGTAAACGGCGACCGATAGTATTTTCTTAGCCCTTTCTTGGCCTATGACGTACTCGTCCAAAAAAGCCTTGATTTCTTGGGGCTTCGGAACTTCAGAAAGATCATGCTGCGATTCTTCATCTAGTTCTTCTGCAATTATCTCGTTGCATAATTCTATGCAGTCATAGCAAATGTAAACACCAGGACCAGCAATCAGCCGTTTAACTTCATCCTGATATTTGCCACAAAACGAACATCTTAAGCCTTTTTGATCTTCGAATTTAAACATCCTTCCACCCCATTCTTACTTAACAGCCTTCGGACCGGGAAGAAGAACATCGTCAACTAGTCCGTAAGCCTTGGATTCCTCTGCTGTCATCCAGAAGTCCCTTTCGGTATCCCTCTGGATTTTCTCAAGAGGTTGACCCGTGTGCTTGGCCAACAACTCATTTATCCGATCTCTGGTACGCAATATTTCCGTAGCCATTATCTGAACCTCTGTTGCTTGACCTTGAACTCCACCTAAGGGCTGATGAATTAGGGTCTTTGCATTGGGAAGGCAAAATCTCCTACCTGGAGTCCCTCCGGCCAAAATAACCGCAGCGATGCTAGCAGCCAAGCCTACACAAATTGTTGACACTGGTGGCTTAATGTGCTGCATAGTATCGTAAATCGCCAATCCCGCAGTCACAGAACCTCCTGGCGAATTTATATAAATGGAAACCTCTTTTTCAGGATCTTCTGCCTGAAGAAACAGTAGCTGAGCTACTACAAGGTTTGCCATCTGATCATCAACAGTATCACCTACAAACACTATTCGGTCTTTAAGCAATCGCGAGTAAATGTCGTAGGCCCTTTCGCCTCTTCCTGTTTGCTCTACAACCATAGGCACAAAGTAGTTATTCATTCTTTCACCTCCATCGCATTTTCTACGCAGGCGTTATGACAACGTCCCTTACGTTACATCATCTAGAATTCGCGTTCAACCTAATTCTAGTTGCATTAATATTATACCATTAGTTGTCCAGAGATTCTTCTGAACTCTCAAGATCCTCTTCTTCAATGTTGCCAGATATCTCCTGCTCATCCTCGGGATCAGGTTCTAGAACCTCTTCCTTCGTTTCTTCACCTGTTTCTCCCCTCACATCTTCGTCTGGGGAGTCAGTGGTCTCAGAGGTTTCTGCACCTTCTTCATCTAGAATCTCATCAGAAGGAAGCACAGTTCCTGCGTTAGCAGCAGCTCTTTCTGCAATCATTTTTAGCACTTTACCACGCCTTAGTTCGATTCTGAGGTTATCGAGACCTCCCTTTACCTCAAGGGTTGTCTTGACTACGTCCGGGTCTCTATCTACCTCAGCCGCAATACTTTCTACGATCTTGTCTATCTCTTCCTCCAAAACTGGAATATTTTCCCTTTCGCCAATAGCGTCTAGGATTAAGTCCAGCCTCACATCTTTTTCCGCTTCTTCCATCAGTTCAGATCGGAGCTCTTCCCAAGATTTATCTATATACTCAAGATACATTTCAAGATTCAACCCCGACTCCTGCAACTTATCTTGAAGTCTATCCAAGAGGTTCTGGGCCCGCTCAGCTATCATAACCTCAGGAATATCAAATGTGCCTCTTTTTAGAAGTTCCTCTTGAACTTCCTGTACGAACTGTTCTTTGGCCATCGAAACTTTAAAGTCCAAAATGCCCTGTCTTACTTCTTCACGAACTTCGTCAAAGGAGCTTTTCCCTAGACTTGCTACTATTTCATCTGCAGTACTTGGAATGTACTTTTCATACACTTCCTTGATTTCCACCTGAAATCGAACTGTCCTAGGCTGTTCTTCTCCTTCTATGGGATAGGCAGCTTCAAATTCCCTGGTCTCACCTTTCTTCATGCCTATAAGCGTTTCGCCCAGTCCAGGGATAACAGGATATTCATGCCCCACTTCGAGATAGTTTAAATCTTCGTCTATGTCGAGTTGGAGATGAAGGGAATCATCATCGTGAGCGTCAATTGTCTTTATATGGCACGTAGCGTAATGGCCCGGCTCTAAAACTAGATCACCTTCTAAAGGTCGTAACTCGGCCATACGCTCTTTCAACATCTCAATCTGTTCATCGACATCTTCCTCAGATACCGTAGGCATTTCAAACGGAATGGCTATGTCGTTATATTCCTCTAGCTCTACCTCAGGATACACCTGGACGCTAGCCTTAAATCGCAACGACTCACCTTCTACAAAGTGGATGTCTGAAAACTCAGGATCATCTACAGGTTGTATCTCCGCCTCTTCAACTGCCTTGAGATACTCCTCGGATACGGCTTGACGAATTGCCTCATCATACAGTTCAGACGCGTAGTAACGGGCAACTAAACTCTTAGGAGCCTTACCCCGCCTGAAACCTGGGATTTCGACTCTTTTTACAATCTTCCTGTAAGCGCTATCTAACGCTTCCTCAACCACCTGCTCTGGACTCTCTACCTCCAGTAGCACCCTTGAACCTTCCATCTTTTCTGTAGTAACTTTCACAACCTAGTCCTCCTTCAACTGATCATGATCCCAACATCTGTTAACATATACCCTATCCCGCAATCCATCGCAATAACCGTCGCGTATATCTCTCAACGTAACCTTCGTAGAGATGCCCTTTTATTTTACAAGAAAACAATAACATATAAGCGGCTATGCTTGCTGCAAAATTCCCAAACTCGCGAGGCAACTTGATCTACTTCCGATGGCCGCTTCAAGTATGCCCAATTCACAGACAGCCTTTAGCAACTGGACAGTTAGCCGCATTAACGTACATCGCATTGCATGTTTACCCAATATCAAAATATAATTATATTCAATCCTGTTAGCATAGGCAATCGTCTATACAGCGTCCATGTCCCTTCAGCAACTCGGCCCCTTTTGAATCCTGCAATACTTTTAAAGATCAGCCAAAATTGAAGGAAGGTTTCACCCAAAATAGCCTTTTAGCAGTGGTGCGAGGGAGGGGATTCGAACCCCTACGCCTTTGGGGCACTGGATCCTAAGTCCAGCTCGTCTGCCGGTTCCGACACCCTCGCGTCTCGAAGACAAAAGCCAAGAGAGAAATGGTGGGCCATGATGGATTCGAACCATCGACTCCCCGCTTAAAAGGCGGGTGCTCTACCCCTGAGCTAATGGCCCCACATGGCTGGGGCGGCAGGATTCGAACCTGCGAATGTCAGCTCCAAAGGCTGGTGCCTTACCACTTGGCCACGCCCCATCTGGCGCGCCCGACAGGACTCGAACCTGTAACCTTCAGATCCGAAGTCTGCGGCTCTGTCCAATTGAGCTACGGGCGCACAGTTTGTAACAGGTCAAAAATTGGGGTGAATGAGGGGATTTGAACCCCCGACCTCCAGGGCCACAACCTGGCGCTCTAACCGCCTGAGCTACATCCACCACAACACTTTAGTTTCAATCTGGCGCGCCTGGCAGGAATCGAACCTGCGACTCCCTGCTTAGAAGGCAGGTGCTCTATCCCCTGAGCTACAGGCGCATGGAGCGGGTGATGGGAATCGAACCCACGCAACCAGCTTGGAAGGCTGGAGCTCTACCATTGAGCTACACCCGCCAGAAAGTCGTCCTCGGCTCTATTATAATAACACATAATAGCACGAGTTATTGTACTAAAAAAGGAGTTCAGGGGTCAAGCCTGTGCGCAA
>DGFF01000138.1:0-935 GCA_002391545.1 Candidatus Fermentithermobacillaceae bacterium UBA3907
GGAAGCAACCTACCTGTTAGTGCAGCCATTACCACAACATCTTTTGTTACCTCTCCAAGCGGTTCCCTCTCAACCAGTTTCTTCCTGCCACTCCTAGATGCTTCAGAAGCATCTCCCCATGTAGTTACGATTATATTGTCATCACAATAATCTACTAGGTAGGTAGGTATGAATAGGCATCCTAGGGTAGTTAAGGCACGTACCCGGTGATGTCCATCTAATATAACCATGCTATTCTTGTCTGCGATAATAGGATATTTGAGCACCCCATCTTTTGTGATTTCGGCAATTAGTTCTGTCACTCTGCCATGATCTACCTGTTCATGAGCGAGTAAATCTTTTTCATGGGCTAACACGAACGAATAAGAGCACACTTTCTGATGGCCACCAATATCAGCGTTCAGCAACATGCTTGCCCTCCCTTCAAGACTCCCTGCAAAAATCCCTTCTTAAACTGTACTAAGGTGCCTACCAGACGCCTGATCTCACCTTTTGGGCAGTTTGGCCAAGGCCTTATCTATTTCCGACTGAGGGTGCGTAACATTTTTTAGCAGCCCTTTTTGGAACTCGTCGTACGCGCTCATATCGAAGTGTCCATGACCGCTCAATCCAAAGAGAATCACCTTTTCCTCGCCTGTTTGCTTGCACTTGAGCGCTTCGTCGATGGCCACCCGAATGGCGTGAGCAGATTCGGGAGCGGGAATTATGCCTTCCGCTCTGGCAAATAGTTGGGCTGCCTCAAATATGGCCAACTGTTCGACGGCTTGCGCTTCTATTATCCCGTGGTGAAATAGCCCGCTTATTATAGGTGACATGCCATGGTAACGGAGCCCTCCTGCGTGAATCCCTGGCGGCACAAAGTCATGCCCCAAGGTATACATGTTCAAAGCGGGAACCATGCCTACACTGTCGCCGTAGTCGTATGCATATATTCC
>DGFF01000138.1:1202-5812 GCA_002391545.1 Candidatus Fermentithermobacillaceae bacterium UBA3907
ACAGTTTGATGCAAAAGCACGTGGTTGAGAACGCTGCCAAGAGAATATTTAGTGCCAGGATGAACCACAGTATCTTCTACGGCTTCGCTTATGGCGATTCCCAAGCTTCCTGGGCAATCAGGGTCGGTAGCTAGTGTCATGCGTCCTGCCTCAGTCTTGTTACTTGGACTAGGAATCACTTCGGCTCCGAATATTTTCATAAGCGAGCGTCGGTACGGTTTCTGCTCGTAACTGGTTTTGACCATGTAGACAACACATTCTAGGTCGAAGAAAGAACATGCCATGGCTAAGGCAGAACCCCACTGGCCTGCTCCCGTCTCAGTTGATAGCCTTTTCGTACCTTCTACTTTGTTGTAATATGCCTGAGCCACGGCGGTATTTGGCTTATGACTCCCAACAGGACTGGTACCTTCATGCTTGAAATAGATCCTAGCTGGAGTGTCTAGAGCCTTTTCCAGCCTGCGGGCCCTCACCAGAGGGGTAGGCCTCCAAAGCTTGTAGATGTCTAGTACCTCACCTGGTATGTCTATGATAGGTTGGGTTGACATCTCTTGTTCAATTACAGACATAGGGAAAATGGCGGATAGGTCCTCAGGACCAGCCGGCTCTAGAGTTTTTGGGTTCAGAGGTGGACCAATTTCGAAAGGCAGGTCAGGCAAAATGTTGTACCAGTACGTAGGGATATGCTCCTCATCAAGATTATACTTGACTCTGTCAGTTGGTTCCGGTTGGTTTTTCATCTGATTCTCTCCTTTTATAGATTTATTGTTTCTTCCTACTTTCTGAGGGTGGTCGCTTTTGGCTGCAGCCTAAGTAGGCCAGACCTCGGCACCTTGAGACCTGCTAGAGCCCGGATAATCAAAAAACCCGTCCTATTCAAAGGACGGGTTTAAAACCGTGGTGCCACCTCGATTGGGCCTACTGGCTGAGAAAAGTCTTTACCAGAGATCCCCCCTCGTTTCTAGATACGGGACTGAAACTTACATACCGTCTGTGCCAGTCCTTATATCCTCCCCAGTTATCGTTAGGGTTCCGGCGACACCTACTTGACCAGGTTCTGAGTAATCAGCTGGGAGGTTCTACACCATCATGCCGTGCTGCCACACCCATTACCCTACGTTCGGCATCGCTGCTCGCAGGTCCATTCAGTCGCTCCTTACGGCTTCAGGCTCTCACTTTCCCTGATTCGCTGTGCCGGCGGTGTTGCGCTTACTAGTCCCGCTCATCGCTTTGGCTTTATTTATTTTCCTGATGCTAGCATGCGTGCGCTATGATTGTCAATAGGAAAAACATCGGGACGGTTCTCGCGCTTCCGAAAGCGCGAGAACCGTCTGCATACCATACCCTAACCTAACCCTAACCACTTGAGGAATATGAACTGAAATCGTCCTATGGCCGCAGAAATACGACCCATGACAGTATTCCCAAAAGCGGCTCCGAACGCAGCCATCATAAAATGACGGCCGAGTTGTGACGTGACTCCAGTGACCTTACCTCTTTGAAAGGTCAGGAAGAAATAGCTTAGGGAGAAAATTGTTCCGAGAAATATGATCCACGAGTCGAAAGTTGTCAATTTCACCATTGTCGCCGAGATTTGTCCTACGATCTGGCTTTCAACGGCCCCTCGCATTGCTACTCCTGCGCCTGTTCCCATCAGAAAAGAAAGAGGAATTCGGTTAAGCCACGCAATGTCTTCGAAGTAGCGGGAATACAGTAGTATGCCCAAAAGGATAGGAATAATCAACAGATATTTTCCTTCTATCATTGGACTCCAGGCAGAATTTAGGAAAGTGTTTATTCCTACTACTACCGCTATCCCCGCGGAAGCTCCAACGAAGATGTGCTCTACCATAGTGTAAAACGGGTTGTCCTTGATGAGGACTGAATAGATACCTAATGCACTCAGGGCTCCTATCCACACGCCAATATCAGTTGAAATCTTCATCTGGGCTCACCTCCTGCATGTCCCGATCTGTCTTTGGGCTCTTTGATTTTGCTGACCAACATTGCTATGTTGCCTAGAAGTACAAAGCCCACAATGAGAAGGTGGGCAATAGACTGGGCGTCCATTCCCACAGTACCTGTACCAATCTTACCAGTAAGTTTTTCGTATTCGGCGGCAGCTCTTAATCCTGCCAGTATACCCTTACATTGACCAGACTGGACATACGGTTCGTTGCTAGCGGCCAAGACACCTGTAACCCCCATAATCAAAGGGGTGCCATAGGCCATGACAGCTTGTCTAACCCATTCGTGGGTTCCAGTTCCTCCAGTAGGCCCGTCATTTAAGGTCATTGCCATGGAAAAATCCTTCATACTTTTTACTTCCTGCATTAAGGGCAGAGTGGAAATACTGTTTCCGTGCCAATCCTTTGGGAAAACTGTTGCAGGATTTTGTGCAAATGCCGCTAGAGTGGGTTCGCCACCTGCGTAATACCCTAAATTGACGTAGTCAACCCCATATTCGTACCCATATTCTTCTAAGATTTCCAGGCACTCATCTGCAAAGGTTGGCCCAGCAGGGAACGATGCTATGGTCACAATTCTGATATGTTTTGATGCTAACTGATGGAATATTGCCTGAGCTATAGGGTTGAGATCTATCTCGTCTCCAGGTTCGTAGTCAAATCCTATAACCACGATTGAGCCTTCTGGAAGGCTCTCTACGAACTCGTACACTTCCCGAACAGACTCAGTGATCTCTACAGGCAATCCGATTGGATGGATAGTAGGGATGGCGATAGCAAGGGCCATAAGCAGGTAGAATACACGTTTGTCAAGATTTTGCAGTTTGTCAAATATATCCATGCCTTGTCCCTCCCTAATCTCCACCGTAAGCGGTGCGTTCTAGGCCGATAACGATCCTTAACGAGACGGCGATAAAGCCAATAGCTCCTGCGATCATAAGACCTCTTTGACCGCCTACGTTTAAGACAGACATGATCCAGTCTGTTGCAGGTACTGAAAAGGGCAAGATTTTTGCACCTAACGGTACTCTACCCAGCATCACTAAGCATCCAGTTATGAGTAGGATTGTGGCTTCGATATTCTTAGCCCTGAAAGACCTGTAGGCGGCAGTTCCAATGTAAAATGCCAGCAGTGAAAAAATAGCGCTGCCTGTCGGCACATTGATGTAGTCGAAAATGAACTTATAAGCTTCAGATTCTTGTCCCAAAAACACCCCGACAACGATAGTTACTATGAATGTTATAAGCAAGGCAATGCTATATGCATTTTTGCCTTTGGCACGCCTAATGTTTGTGGAATGAACTCTAATTATATTAATGGCTCCAAGTCCTAAGGCGAAAATCGCAATAACCGATTGCCATTTGAGAATCTCTTGTGCAGTAGTCTGGAAGAACGGTATGTTGAAAAAATAAGCTATAATTACCGTCACACCGCACACAAAAGCTATTATCGTTGGAAGCGTTTTCTTCAAAAACATAGGTAATCACCTCCTTGTAGGTGGTCATTTGATCATTATGTTTACTAGTCCCTCGTTACCAAAAGTGAAAAGAAGCGCGCCGACTATCATTAGCCCTATTGAGACTCCTTTGATTATGTCTTCAGCTCTAAGGCTTCCAAGATGGAGCTCGTCCTGGGCGAAGTGAGCGCTGGCCGCAAACATTTCTTCGCCGAGTATCACATAATCGCATGCGACAACGAAAAAGGGAATTTGATACGCGTTGGTAGTCCCTGCAATTTGAATAGCGCCAACTGTATTGCCAGCTTCTGCAAGTATAAGGGATTCAGCTGCAAACTGGCCAATCATTATGTTTGACGCAACTTGCTCTCTTAATAGCACTCCTATTACGCCGCTAGCGTACGCCCACTGGTCACTAGAGATGAAACGGCAGTCTTCAACCCTAAAAGCCTCAGGTTTTCCCGCTTCAAGATAGCTTTGTCTCATAACTTGTTCTGTAACTGCATATGTCTCTGGCTGCGAGACTGTGACAATTAAGCGAACATCGTATTGAGCTGCAAGTTTAGTGACGTGGCGCAGGACTTCGAGCCCTGCGAAGGTTGCGGCTACTAACCCTCCAAATCCAGGCGTGAAATGTACCGGTTTTCCCATTTCAGCTGCTCTTCCCACAGCTTCCTCAATTGCGTCGAAACCAGGAATAGGACGTATGGTGACTTTCATTCCTTTTCTTGCCAAATACATAAAAATCATCATTAGTCCCGTCATGAAAATGAGCGTCCAGAAATCGAATATTCTTCCGTCAACGAACAACTGGTTCACCCCCTCTTTTTTCAAGTCCGTGTTGAATTCGACAGCAACCGTCATAATCCTTCAAACAAAGTAAAAAAGTGTACCGAAAACCGGACAGTTGCGCCTATTTTACTTTTGAAGGAGCGAATTATATTGCCGGTATTTAGTCTATGTATCAACCTATGCCCGATTACTACGTTAAAAACTTTTCAACACGTTTGAAACTATCGTTGCAACCGGTTCGTTGAGTCTTGAAATACGAAAGTATGACAGGGGCATACAGGAAATATTTAATTGGTATCGAATGTTATAGGGAGTAGTGTATGTATGATGACCATACAGCAATGGGAAGGCGATCGAGGTTGAGGAGGATAATCTTGGAGGATAATACACATCT
>DGFF01000017.1 GCA_002391545.1 Candidatus Fermentithermobacillaceae bacterium UBA3907
ATCAAAAATTTCTATGCCAGATAATCCTTGAGTTTCTTACTCCTCTGAGGATTCCTCAGTTTACGCAGAGCTTTAGCTTCTATCTGCCTGATTCGTTCGCGCGTAACGCCAAACTCACGCCCTACTTCCTCAAGAGTTCGAGGTCTGCCATCATCCAATCCGAAGCGAAGCCTTAGCACCCTTTGCTCACGTTCGTTAAGGGTGGAAAGCACCTCATCTATTTGTTCCTGCAACAATAAATACGAGGCTGCCTCATCTGGAGCCAAAGCGTCAATATCCTCAATAAAGTCCCCAAGATGACTATCTTCTTCCTCACCGATTGGCGTTTCTAACGAAACAGGTTCTTGAGCAATTTTCTGGATCTCTCGCACCTTCTCAGGGGTTATCCCCATCTTTTCTGCAATCTCTTCGGCAGTAGGTTCTCTGCCCAACTCCTGCACCAGTTCCCTAGAAGTTCTCACCATCTTGTTAATTGTCTCCACCATGTGCACTGGAACTCGTATAGTTCTTGCCTGATCCGCTATAGCTCTTGTTATAGCCTGCCTTATCCACCAAGTAGCATAAGTGCTTAGTTTAAACCCTTTTCTGTAGTCGAACTTTTCGACTGCTTTGATAAGACCCATATTGCCCTCTTGGATAAGGTCCAAGAAGTCCATACCCCGACCTACATACTTCTTCGCAATAGAAACGACAAGGCGCAGGTTAGATTCGATCAAACGCTGCTTTGCTTCTAAGTCGCCCATTTCCATGCGTTTGGCCAATTCCACTTCTTCTTCAGCGGTAAGAAGGGGAACCCGACCAATCTCTTTCAAATACATCCGAACCGGGTCATCTAACGCCACTCCCTCTGGAACCGATAGATCGATTTCTGTTTCTTCTTTATCTTGAACCTCTTCAGGTTCTTCCTCATCCTCATCTAGAATCTCATCTTCTAACTCCTCATCCAGAGCCAAGATCACCCTTCCAGGCTCACGAGCTGCCGCACCAGAGGAGTCACGTACCGCTTGAGAATCCTTATTTATCTGCGAACGAAAAGCACCGGATGCCAACTGCTTTTCGCTTAGCACATCGATGCCCAATTTGTTCAATTCCCGGTAGACCTGGTCTATTTCTTCTTCGGTCATATCCAGGTCCTCCAATGCATCAGCAATCTCCTTATAGGTCAAGAAACCTTTTCCTTGCCCCAGCGCAATTAGTTCCTTTATTTCATCAATTCCTACGTCAAGGTTTTTCAACCGTCTTCCCTCCCGGAGAAATCACCAGGAAAACCGCCCGAGCCCTCATCCCTAGTAGACTTCACCTGTCTAAGTAATTTCTGATATTCATCTAGCACAGTCCACAACCGCTCATCGTCTTTGTCTTCCTCGGCCCTTTTAATCTCATCTCTTAGATCAGCCAAACGAAACTCCTTTATCTTTCGTATGCAGTCCATCAATATACGCTCAGGCGTCTCGACGGGCCCGAATTCCGCACAAATCTCTGCAATCCAATTAGCTGTCTCAGGATCTTCCATCCAAGCTACTGAATCTTCACAATTCATATACATCAAACGGCATCTAGAATCTGAAAAATCATCAACGGAAAGGTGCGCTTTTGCAACGCTTACTAATTCAGGTTTTTCGACAAGGACCTTTATAATTCCTTCCTCTGCACGACGTCTCGGGGATTTTACTTCCCTCTTTTTGCTTGCATTTTGTTCAGGTCCATAATCTCTGGATGTTGAGTAACCTGATCCAGCCGATGTCGTCTTCGCTTTCTGCCTATATACTTCTACGTCCCTATATAAAGATTCCTTCATTACATCCAAATCTCTGGCAATCTCCGCCACATATGCAGAGATTTCTACTTCGCTCTCTAGGTGGCTCAATACAGGCACTATTATGTCTTTGACTTTCAGTTTCCCCCCCACTGTAGAGATGTCATTAGCCTTCACAGCCTCGTCATAGATGAAGTGTACGTCTGTAACCGCATTTTCAATCAACTGCTCAAATCTGTCAGCCCCATATTTGACCACGTACTCATCAGGGTCCTTTGCACCTTCAAACGCCACCACCCTGCTCTTTCCACCTGCTTCTCTAAAAACCTGGATGCATCGCATAACCGCCCTTTTTCCCGCTTCGTCTTGATCGTATGCTAACACCACATCGTCACACAAAAGCAAAAGGGTCCTCGCCTGCTCTCTAGAAAAAGCAGTGCCCATTCCAGCAACTACATAATCGATGCCATTTTGGAACGCGCTTATAACATCCATATAACCTTCCATAACACATACTCTTCCCCTGTTACGTATATTCGGCTTAGCCAAATTCAGAGCGTAAAGCTCTTTGCGCTTATGAAATAAAGGTGTGTCTGGCGAGTTCAAATACTTGGGCTCTATATCGCCCAAAGCCCTGCCTGCAAAGCCTATAAGGTCGCCTCCAGAGTTCCATATAGGAAAGATGATACGCCCTCGGAATCTATCATATAAATCCTCCCATCGAACCTGCCTTCCACTTTCTTGGCGGTCCTCTGCGTTTTTATCCACAGCGAGACCCGATTTCACCAGATGATCAGGGGATATACCTGCTCTCTTGCTCCGGGTAGTTATAAAATCCCATTGCGAAGGAGCATAACCTAGTTCGAATAACTCAATGGTGTCTCGAGCAATTCCACGCATCTCCAAGTATTTAAGTGCCTGTTCTCCTTGTTTTGAAAACAGCATCTGCCTATATTGCTGGTGTGCAAACTTCAGGCCTTTGCGTATTCCATCTAGCTCTGCTTTTCTCTTTTCTTGTTCTACGCTCAAAGTTGGCTGGGGAAGCCTAACACCATACCGCCTTGCCAATTCCTGGACCGCGTCTGGAAAGGTCATGTTCTCCATTTTCATGAGAAAGGTAAATATATTTCCTCCCTGTCCACATCCGAAGCAGTAAAAAAGCTGCTTGTCCGGATCAACGGTAAAAGAAGGAGTTTTTTCTTGATGAAATGGACATAGCCCTACATAGTTCTTCCCTGCCTTGCGCAATTTTACATATTCGGACACAAGCGAGATTATATCTGCTTTGCTCCTTATTTCATCTATTATTTCCTGACTATAGTATCTTCCAGACACTTGGGCACCCCATAATCTTATTTTGGGCTAAGCATACGTAACCTTATTAATATTCGACAACCTTTGCATAATTCCTTCCTCTTTGTGCAATTATTCCGTTAATTTGCAGAACATTTAAAGATTCCGCCAAATAGTAACGTGCTGTAAACCGGCATAGCACATTGGGCATGATGAGGATGTAACTCGAAATTTCATAAACTTTCTATAAAATAGCACCCTAAAATGGCATCACACAAAACCGTCTCCCATAGGGTTGTCCATTTGTATAGACGTAGCCTTTACGTAGTACGTTCCCGTCCCAAAAAGGTCTGATGATAAGCACCTAACAGTCAGTACTAGTTCTAGAAGCATCTATCTAATTCGATTTAGGCAAAATGACATGCGACAAAATGATCTTCTCCCACTTCCCTCCACTCGGGCCTAACTTCCTTACAGATGTCCTGACAATAGAGACATCTAGTATGAAAACTGCAGCCTGAAGGCGGTTCCACAGAGCTTGGCACGTCACCCTCGAGCACTATTCGCTCTTTTGTATAATCTGGATCGGGCACCGGAATTGCTGATAACAATGCCTGGGTGTAAGGATGCTTTGGCGAATCGTAAAGAGTGATACTGTCGGTAAGTTCAACAAGTCTGCCAAGATACATTACGCCTACACGATCTGAAATATGTTGTACAACGCTCAAATTATGAGCAATGAAAATGTACGTAAGTTGGAACTCTTCTTGTAAATCACTAAGAAGGTTCAAAATCTGCGATTGAATAGATACATCTAAAGCGGAAACTGGCTCATCACAAATGATCAGTTTGGGTTTTAGCGCAAGAGCTCTAGCAATTCCTATACGTTGCCTCTGCCCCCCTGAAAACTCATGGGGATATCTCCTAGCGTGATACGGACTAAGGCCGACCACTTTCAACAGTTCCTCAACTTTTTCATGCCTTTGTCGCGCTGAATCAGCATTATGAATAATGAATGCTTCTCCAATTATGTCTCCTACCGTCATTCTAGGATTTAAAGAACCGTATGGGTCTTGGAAAATAATCTGCATTTCCCTTCGCAACGCTCTAAACTCCTCAGGGTTCATGCTGTAAATATCCTCGCCCTCAAAATACACCTTGCCGTCGGTAGGTTCTTCTAGTCGCAATATGCACTTGCCTGTAGTAGTTTTCCCGCAACCACTTTCACCCACGAGTCCTAGCGTTTCACCCCGATAAACATTAAAAGAAATACCATCCACCGCTTTGATCCAGGATTCAACCTTGCCAAACAGACCCATCTTTAGAGGATAGTATTTTTTTAGATTATGAACCTCCAGCAAGAATTCTTCTGCACTTACATCCTCTCCACTTCTTTCAGTGCTAGGGTTCTCAGTTGCATCTATCTTTAGAACGTCATCCAACATCAATCACCTCTTCTATTCCACCTGCATTACCATCCACCAAGGGGTAGAAACATCTTACTTTATGCCCTGGTGTAATCTCTACGGTTTCCGGTTCTTCCGCAAAGCAATTATGTGTAGCATAAACACACCGCTCGTTGAACTTGCACCCTTTCGGCATAAACATAGGATTGGGCACTGTCCCGGGGATAACGTAAAGTTTCTGTTTCTGTTCTCCCAATCTGGGAATAGATTTAAGCAAAGCACTTGTGTACGGATGTAAGGGATTGTAGAATATGTCCCTGACAGAACCTTCTTCTACAATCCGGCCCAAATACATAACAATGACTCTTTCGGCCATTTCCGCTATGACTCCAAGGTCATGAGTTATAAGCATAATGGCTGTGTCGTACCTATCACGCACACCCCGCATGACTTCTAGAATTTGAGCCTGTATGGTAACATCCAGCGCAGTAGTGGGCTCATCAGCAATCAACAACTTCGGATCACACGCAAGAGCCATAGCGATCATTACCCTTTGGCGCATTCCGCCCGACAATTCGTGGGGATATTGATTCACTCTCTTGTCCGGCTCAGGAATACCTACCGCGTCAAACAGTGAAATAGTTCTCTCTATAGCTTGCTCTTGGGAGTATCCTCGATGAAATTCCAAAACCTCTGCAACTTGGTCACCAACTGTATAAACTGGATTCAAACTTGTCATCGGTTCCTGGAATATCATGGACATCTTGTCTCCCCTGATTTTCCTAACCTCTTCGGGAGGTTTGAGGAGTAGATCTTCGCCTTCAAATAAAATTTCACCGCTTTCGATTTTACCTGGCGGATAAGTTATAAGCCCCATAATAGAAAGGGCGGTAACACTTTTTCCACAGCCTGACTCGCCAACTACTCCTAGAGTTTCTCGCCTTCTTATGTTAAAAGATACGCCATCTACTGCAGGAACTACTCCGTCAAGAGTATAAAACGTGGTTTTCAAGTCTCTAACTTCCAGGAGATACTGGCTGTCTTTATTCATGTATTGTTCAGTATCCATTTGCGCGCCTCCTTACCCAGCTCTTCCCTTAGAAACGTTACTTTCGAAAATCCCTATCACAACGACACTCAATATATATGCAATCTTTGCTCCAACTATTCCTACGCTATGTACTACCGCATCTGCTTCTATGGGGCACCCCTTTGTAGCAACGACCACTAAGCCCCCTACAATGGTAACAGCAGCTACAGCTGAAACAAATGTAAGCAACTTCGAACATTTTTTCTTCAGAAGAGCCCAACTCCTTTCACTATCACGGAAAACAGGTTGTCAAAAAACATAAATAACACGCCAGCCGAGGCGGTAGCCACAATGTCCTTAGCATGAGATGTACATAGAATATGTATGCACAGAGTAGCTGCTGACGCTACTCCAAACGACAGCCAACTCAAACCCTGAGGCAGAACCGGCGCAAAAAGGTAGAACCATACATCTGGCATCTTAAGCAAGAAAATAACACCAAATAGAAAAAGCAATCTCAAAACAGCCCCCGCCGTTGTCCCAGAAAATATGTGCAACCTATCAGCGAATAAGGTCGCGATCAGTCCAACAGATAAACTTGGAATCGCAAGGAACGTAATAGCCCCAGCCGAAATAATCGCATTAAAAAGTTTAAACAGCCCGTCTCCAAATGGGTTTTCCAAATCCAAGCCTAAGTAATATGCCCAACTTGGATCTTTCGGATTAAGGCTTGAAACACCCCGGACCATTATGTCGCCTTCTTCCAAATACACCTTATACAAGATCCCTTTAGTCCCATCTTCAAATACGAACAAATAAGGGCTGAAACATTCCTTCGTAGAAAGAGTTGCAGCACCGGAAGATACTGCTCTCGTTTCTAGCAATTGTTCAGATCCGATTGTTGAAACTTCTAGGTGCGAATAGTAGATCTGAAACTTACCATGGCGATTGTCTGCCCATGCTATAAATATCTCATCGTTGGCAAACACGGCATATGGAGATGCTACATTGCCTTCGCCTTGCGTAATATCTATAGGCTCCATTATCCACAAGCCTTCTCTATCAATAATTCCGTAAACGAGCACCTGGCGTGTTAGAGTACCTTTGACAATTTTCCCCTGCGTAAAAACTAGATGGCATAATCCATCATCTGAAATCAGCGGTGCTACCTCATCGGTATCCCTAGAAGTAGTTTCAGTAACTTGAATCCTAGATCCTAACGTGCCATCTATGTAAGACGTCAGCACTACCCGGTTTAAGATCTGGCCTGCTTCAACCCACAAGGCCCATATCCCTCCCGGGGCAGGAACAATTTCTAAGGATGTCACAGAAACATCAGGAGGAGAAAGTCTTACCCGTTCCAACCTGCGAGTTCCCATATGTGACTCAACTTCCCCTGTGCCTGGTTGAGCTTGGAAAACGTTTGCATCAAGCTGAGCAATGAATACGCCAGGCCTTCCTTCCTCCTGATCTACCCATCCCAGAAAAATCTGATCGCCTGAAATCGAAACAGACACGTCAGCAACTACGCTTCCTACGATTAGAAAATGCCACTCATCGCTTACGTTAAGAGCGCCTTCGGGATTGTTGCAGTCAATCTTTATCTGCTTTGCCAAGAGATAGTACTCGTCCCCACGCTTTTCTGCCCAGAAAAGTATGGCGTAATCCTCACCCACACCCACATCAAAACTGATAACGTCTCCTTGTAGATGTTCAATTTCCAAAGTCTCCATTACACTCATATCTTTTCCAACCCGTGTTAAGATAAAACTTTCCCTGTCTGCAGTTTCACTAGATTCGCCCAAAGTGAAACACCATATCGCTGAATCCGGGCCCATGACCGCTTTGTATCCGGGCCACCTATGAGCTCGGATAATGTCTCTGGGTTGTCCAAATTCTTCGGGCCAATCGGGCAGAGTACATTGGGCCGAATCTCCTTGTGACGCGTATGCTCTAACAGGGTGAACATTAATAATACCAAGTAAGACGATCAAAAAAGCCCACACCCATGTGCACTTTCCATAATGAATATTTCTCATTTCAAACTAATCCTTTAGCCTCGGATCTAGTGCATCCCGTAAACCATCGCCTACGTAATTGAAAGCTAACACCGTCAAGAATATGAATATGCCAGGGAAAAATGTGATCCAGGGAGCTTGACGCAAATTAGTCCGACCGGCATTGAGAATGCTTCCCCAGCTAGGAAACGGCTCTGGAATACCAAGCCCCAAGAAACTTAAACTCGACTCTGTAAGTATGGCACCACCTATCTGCAAGGTCGCAGAAACGATAATAGACGCCATAGCGTTTGGCAGAATATGTCTAAAAATGATCCTGGAATCGCTAGCGCCAAGAGCCTTTGCTGCCAAAACAAACTCTTGCTCGCGAAGAGACAAAAACTCCGCTCTTACCATCCTTGCAAGCCCAGGCCACGAAGTAATTCCTATCACCAGCATTATGTTAAAGATACTTCTTTCCACAATAGAAACTATAGTTATGAGAAGAAAGAAAGTGGGAAAAGACATTACAACCTCTGTAAATCTCATCAAGACGTTATCAATTACCCCACCAAAATATCCTGCTACTGCTCCTACCACAGTTCCCAATAACACTGCCACACCGGCTGCAACAAAACCTACAGATAAACTAACCCTGCTACCCCATATGACCCGACTGAATACATCTCTTCCCAAACTGTCTCTTATACACATCT
>DGFF01000009.1:0-2992 GCA_002391545.1 Candidatus Fermentithermobacillaceae bacterium UBA3907
AGATGTACAGCTTCAACAGTAGCTGGAATGAGTTCTGGCAAAAGACTCAGAATTACCTCCAGTACTTGAGAAAACAATTCCGTAACAGTCCTCAGAAGCATAGGAAGCAAGTCTCCCACAGCTGATAATATCGCACCTGTTGCCGTAGGTAATGCAGTTACGATATTTTCTAAAACTGGGACAATATTAGCAACAACCGATTGAAATGCATCTACAAGATTCTGTGTCAAATTCGTCATATCTGCATCAGCATTGCCAAGTCCTGCTGTAAACGATCCGAGTGCGGCTTGGAGTAAGCCAAGCGAACCTGTGACGGTTTCTGTAGATTCTCGTGCAAAGTTGCCTGCATATTGCTCTGTGTTTTCAAAGAACATTTGCATTGCGACTTCAGCCTTTTCTGCTTGTGTAGCTGTATTCCAAGTGAAATCTAGGCCTTTTGCCAGTGCATAGGCCTCGATATTGGTAGCATTCATAGCAACACCAAGGTTATCCATCATGGTGAAATTACCCTTTGCTGCTCCTGCTACTGAGTCCAGTGCCACTTGCATATCAATACCCATTACAGATGCCATATCCGCTGCTCGTTGCATAGCTTTTTCTGTCAGTTCAAGGCTTTTGCGCTGTTCTATGCCAGAGCCTTGGAACAATGCACCCATTTTGTTTGCCGTAGCAAGATACTCACTTTGGGAAACACCGAGATTTTTGTAAGCCTCTTCACCAGTTTTTTGAATTGATGCGGCATATTGACCGAATACCGCCTCAGAGCCACCGAGGTTCTGTTCTAACTCTCCGAACTGAGCAACTACCTCTTTACCAAGCTTAATCGCAGCAGCTCCTGCGGCAACAGCAACTGTACCCATCGCCACACCGATACCTTTAAGGACACCGCCCAGCTTCTCAAACTTGCTACCAGTCTCATCTGCAATATTACCTGTATCCTCAAGTTCCTCTCCAAGATCATCTGCTTCATCAGCTGTCTCTTCTAGTTCTCGTTCCATATCATTAAGTTGGGCTTTTGCATTATTCAGCTGAATAGCCCAATTTTGTGTACGTCTATCGTTCTCGCCAAAGCTCTCAGAAGCATTTTTTAGAGCGGCTTCCAGTGTAGAGATTTTATCCTTCTGTGCTTCAATGGCTTTGTTCAAAACTTCATTTCGAGCGGTTATAGCCTGAACACTTTTATCATTTCTATCAAATTCCGAGGACACGAGTTTCATCTCACTACCTAGAACCTTAAAGGACTGATTGATATCACGAAGGGCATTCTTAAACTCTTTTTCTCCCTCAATGCCAATCTTTAAGCCAAAATTATCAGACATACGTTATTGCCCTCCTTTCTAATTCAATCCTTCGGGAATAATATCCTCAATGAAGAGTTCTCGCTTCCGGTTAGCAAGCCCCAAGAACTGGCGATGACAATCCCACAAGTCCATGAGAAGCCCTAATGGTGTGAGCCATGTTTCTTCCTCAGTACGGTTCAGGTGCACTGTTCCGTAATAAAGAAGCCGAGTAAACAATTCATCATCGCTTACTCGGCCTCGGTGTTTTTTTGGTTATCTTCACTTTCAATATTTCTCTTTGTTCCTTTGAACATAGCTTCTGTAATGGCACTTTTATAAGTTGCAAGTTCTAGTGGGGATGTGAGCAGTTCCACCTCATCCTCGGTTAGCACATCCTTTGGAGCTTCCTTATTTTTCAGGTTGTAAATGAGAATGGATTGGTTTGCCAAGAGAGTAATAAGCCATATTATCTCATCCAAAGCTATCTCAAAGTTTTCAGATTTCAGCAATTTGTCTCCCAGATTTTCCAAACCACCATAGCGACGGGCGATTTCTTTTGTAGCTTTGGTCGTGAGGATAAGCTCATGTTCCTGTCCACCAATATTTATCGTTGCACTTCTATCGTTATCCATCCTTATTCACCTCCGCCAGAAACAGCAAAAACAGGTTCATAGACTTCCGTATACCAACCACTGATAGTAGCTGGTAAAACTCCTTCATCATCTTCATTGACCTCCGCTTTCCACGGATGATTACCATTTCCATCTAATTTATTTCTGCGCGATACAGTTCCCTCAATGGTTGGTGTAGAAAAAGTGATAGAATCTCCCTTTGTAGCCAGGTTGGTTGAAGGAACACCAAACTTTACCCTGTATAGCCAGAAGTAGCGGTAATGTCCATTTGCCTTTTTCGCTCGAAAACCGATAGCAACAGGGCTTCCTCCATCCTCACTAGCTGAAATAAGTACACCATTATCATCTGTAGTTGCTCCTGTGAGACTCTCAGCAGCTTTACGTCCAATGTCATCCACACCAAGGGAGAGTGTTCCGTTTTTGAATTCTTTTATAATCTCTGCCGCTCCGTCATCAGCGTAAAGGGTAGCTTCCGCAAGTTCAATGGATAGCTCTGCGGAGATTGCCTTTGCCAGCATAACGGGCGTACCGTAGGTTTCGTCTCCGTTTTCGTCCTCTGTAATGGGAGCATAATAGAGACGGTCAAGTCCTATCGTTGCCATAATCAAACCTCCTGTAATTTATATTCTTTTGCCACATCAATGGCATAATGATGGTAGTCCGTGTCATCCTCATGTCCAATATAACGACGATCCGTCACTGTAAAGTCTGCATCCAGGAACGCACGGACAAGCTGATTCTTTCGTACTTGATAGTTCTTTTTGCTAAATAACGAAAGCCGTGCTTCCTGTATCTCATACTGTGGACAATTGTCTGAGTGAACATCAAAGGTATCCGAAAGAGGTGTGATAACAACATACTCATCAGGGGCTTTGTCCTTGAACACACCCGTTTCCACAAGAATACCTAGACCATCCACAATTCTATTTAGCTCCAATAATATACTCATAGTCTGTTAATCTCCTCCTCCAGTTTGGCAGTCATTGCCTCCACACACTGCTTTCTTGATTTAGATTTTGCGGGTTTTAGAAATGGCCTTGCAGGCTGCCCATGTTTACCATATTCAATGATATTAGCAAT
>DGFF01000009.1:3160-3825 GCA_002391545.1 Candidatus Fermentithermobacillaceae bacterium UBA3907
TAATTACCTTTACGGTCTTGTTTTGCTGAAGTAACACCAAGGGAGGATACAAGTTCTCCAGTGGATTTGGACGGGTATTTTGTTCCCTTTCCAACAACAGAGCGTAAATTATCTTTGACTTTAGCAAGCACAACTTCGCCACCAACTTCTAGTACCTTTGGGATAATCACATCAGTTTGCTCAGCCAATTTAGATACCTTAAGAAGAAAGTCCTCAGGCATTCTTACATCCACTTTAGCCATTCGATGCCACCACCTTTTTTGCTAAAACCTCAATATACATTCCTCGGCCTTTTACATCTTCTACACCGGTAATTTCATACCGCCCATCACTATCTACAATGACCATTTTTGTTGTCACATGGATACTAGGGATCCTTCGAAAACAAAAAAGAACGGTTGCTTCAGAAAATACCGCCCTGTTTGCCCATTTCTCATTACCATGTCGTTCTTCCTTATACGCACGAACCGAGGCAATAATAGTGTCACTGATTGTACCAAAGCCCTCGCTATCCTTATCATTTTCAACGGAAACTATATCGATAAAGGTATTCATTTTCCCATAACTCATAGGCTACACCTTCCAATCCCGGTCTAGTCTAAGAAGTAGGTTCACTGTGTTCCAAACCTGCTGCCCCGCTTGTACGCTATCGGCGAAGAAACCAG
>DGFF01000014.1:0-1713 GCA_002391545.1 Candidatus Fermentithermobacillaceae bacterium UBA3907
AGATGTGTATAAGAGACAGCCTCAAGAGCATGGCAATTTCCATGCCCTTGGCACCCGAATATGTATGAGCCTCGTCCAGTACAATGAAACGCCACGAATCTGCGTATAATCCCTCAAAAAATGGGCTGTCTTCCGGTCTGAGAAGCAGATATTCAAGCATGGCATAGTTAGTCAACAAAATATGAGGCGGTTCTTTTCTCATATCAACCCGACAGATTTTCTCGTTAGGTAAGGGTTCCTTTTTATACATGATAATGTAAAAATCTCGGGCTTCTTTATATTCTTCTTTTGTTTCTCCGGTGTAACGCCCAAAAGTAATTTGGGGCAGATCTACTAACAGTCGTCGAAGCCGCTCCATCTGATCATTGGCAAGAGCGTTCATCGGGTACAACAAGAGCGCGCGTACACCTGGATTCAGGGTGCCAAGTTCAAATTCCCGCATAAGTGCGTTTAGTATTGGTACGATAAAACACTCTGTTTTGCCGCTTCCTGTTCCGGTAGCGATAACCAAATTCCTGTTATGGCTAATTGCTTTACGTACACCCTGTTCCTGATGCCAATAAAGGGGACGATTCGGCGGCAGCTCCTTACCCGGGATTTTCCCAAACAAAGGGGACAAAACTCCCTCATCGATCAAATCCTCAATGGTCACCCCGGTTTCAAAAGGCGGAACACCCTGTAGAATGGGACCCTTTATGAGTTTTCCCGGCTCTGAAATCAGTCTCTCAAACTGCACCCGCAGCTCCTTATCCTTAATCCTGAAGGTCGTACTTAAATACGATAAGTAGCTGTCCTTAATTCCTTGAAAACCAGCTATAGGATCTAACGGCATTTCACACACTTCCTCCGCTCAATTTCAGCACGAAATATTTCTTTTGCCAAATCTTCTGCCGAACCACTTTTTAGCAAACTAACCCATTTCTCGCCTGACTTCTCAGTGCACCATCTAGCCACAGTAAGCAGTTCTTTATGGATGATCCAATCCCGTACTGCCTCAGTAACAACCTGTGCCTCTGCGCTCAAATCCACCGGCTTCTTCTTAACAAGTTCCTCCCTTTGTTTTGGGAATCTCACTATATCCGAAATAGGATTCCATTCTACAAACGCTCTCACTTGTATTTCAGTTCTCTTTAGATCCAATACCTTAGCTCCTGCTTCACATTCATAAAGATGTCTATCCCACGCATGCTCATCAGGAAAAGATCGCCCGCATGACATACAGCGCACTGCTTTTTCCACCTTGACCACGCCGACACCATCGATCGAGAGCTCGACCGGCAACAACCGTTGGTCCCCACCAAAACTAACACGAATCTCTGTAGGTTTATTCGCGATCGCTGACTTAATCAAGGAGAGCGCTTCTGGACCTTCAGCCCAGTATACGGTTCTTTTGGCAGTAGATGACGTCCCAGCTTGCCCAAAGTTTCTATCACTTTGTGAATTCACACCTTCCCAGCATTCGACTAGACCAAGTTTGAATTCCATTGGGTCCCAATAGTTCAAAAGGGCATAAAACATGTCTTTTTCCAAAGGCAGGGTGACCTTCGGCAAATATGGGTTTAACTCGACAAAACCCGCGTTCTCATCATAAATAGCCAATGCTAGTATCTCACCGGCATCAGTGTTAGGTAGCGGTACATATGAATCGCCACCGATAGGAAGACCCACAGGCATCATAAGAATCTCACGGCCTTTGATCTGAAGGCAGGACCC
>DGFF01000014.1:2067-6245 GCA_002391545.1 Candidatus Fermentithermobacillaceae bacterium UBA3907
AGCAAATAAATTGAGGTCTTGAGTCTTAGGAACCTCACAAATCTCTCTTGAACTTTCCCAGGGGCTAACCTCCACGAAGTGCAAGAAAAAAGGACCAGGCCTATGGCTGGTAGGATCCAATAGAACAGAAGCAGCGGGCTCAGAAGACTCAATCTCAACCTCAGATGGAGGTGCCCAAAACTTGTACCCTGGCCACAATCTCAACCTTGGATTCTTCGGCAAACCAGTCTGAGTCCATGTCAGTTTTACGGCTAAATTACCATCTTCTATGCTAGAATGTGCAACTACATTCTCTACGGTCCAACGCGTGAAAACTCTGGCAAGAGACACCGGTGTTGAAATCATCTCGGGACCAGAATACAGGGCTAGCGAAAATATCGCTGGATGAGTAAGTTGGGTAAGAGTATCGTAAAACTGGGGCAATTTAAAAACAGCCTTGCCCTTTTCAACCGGTTGTCCTACACATTGATTAGTGCCCTCTAAACGCAATTCCACAAGATCTACTTCCAACCAGTCGCAACCGAAAAGAAAAACCGATAGTTCTGGATAATCCATAGATCGAAGTTCGTCAATATCCATCTGGATCAACGCCATGGTGTCCCAGGTAGAGTACGTCTTGCCGCCACCTTCAATAGCGCACCAAACCAGAGGTACAGGGATACGTATTGAGTAAGTTATGGCAGTTTCCCCAACTCGTAAAGTTCCTTCTATGGATTTCTGGTCAGACCGAAGCTCAAAAGAAGCATATCCAGGTTCTATCAGACAATTCTCAACCCCAGTTACGGCTTCAAACCTAACCTCTTCGGGAAAAATCATATCCACATGAACGTTAAAAGGCTCCGTATCATATGGACCAACCACATATGGTTCAAAGCAAATGTCTATATCTTCTATCACGCTGAAAACAAACACGTATCGTCGTTGCCCTGGACCGCGTAGTCGTACCACATAAGAATCAATAGCACCCTTACGCGACACCTGTGGCATGTCCAGGCGCAATGTAGCCGGTCCCAAATCTTGTCCAAATTCATTTCCTCGTCTATCTCGGCTAACACTTGCTTCTCTATTTTCAGACCATTTGACAGTATTTACGCCATTTTGCGCTTCATACAAAGAGCCCAACTCAATAAAAAACGTCTCTCCCTCGCCAGACGACCTATCCTCGTCATCTTCTTCGTTCTCGGTTGACACTCTTGTTATGTACATGCGCCAATTGGAAAGGTCGTAAATCATGGCAGAATTCAATACTAGAGACGGTACATCACCTATATAAACAGGTGCTCCGTTCAGAAATACCGGAGCTACTTTTCCGTCGAGATAGGGTTCTACAAATTGGCGTCTTTGGATCCGAAAAGTCTTCTCAGCGCCTTGAGTTGAGACAAACACGATATCATCCTGCTCGACCTCGGAAAGATCTACAAGCCAAGCCTGATACCCTGACCATTCACCTGTTAGACTCAATGAAACAATCTTCCTCAAGTCGGATAAAACCTGCCATGAAGGCGCTAGAACTAACCATACATGCTTCCGCGGTAGGTCCCCTTTGATCTCAGCACCGCTCACTTCTTGGAAAAACGATACCGGAACCCATGCGCTAGGAATTTCCATAACCCAGCTTCGTATCACATCAGAACCCTGACTCATCAGATCTTCACATTCCAGGCTGTGTGTTTCCGATAGGTTCTCCTCCAATCCAGATCCGGTTTTACCGACTATGCTCAACTCAACTGTGCCGCTGGGAAAAGATACGGGTATTTCCATATAGGATGTCTTGCACCATCCTTCATTTTCTGGATACACGGTCAAATTGAAGTATTTTGTAGCGTCGATTTCACCACCATACTGCACCTTTATCACAGCCCCGCGATGTGATTCCAAAGGCAACCTCTGCTCAGGAATTCTTATGTATAACCTAGATTCAATATCCTTGAAAATGAGCTGTGGTGCGGTCTCTCCCACCGCATAAGTACTTGATACTCTTCTCGCTTCCTCCCCCAGCGTAGAAGTCCACAGTTCATAAGCTCGCCGGGCTAGTTTTTCAGCACTAGTTGACCCTGAAATTCCGCTTGCTTTACCGTTTGAAGATACCAGACTTATCGCCTCAAGCAGAAATCGAAATGCCGACTCGCCTCCCGATAGAATATATCTGGTAACAGGTTCCTCAACCGCTGAACCAAATGCCGGTCGGTAACGACTATTCCTTTCCTTCACTTGCTCCAATTCTGACTGCTTTTTCGTATAAAAGTCCTGGTATTCATTTAGATACCGTTGTGGTTCCAGAATTAATCTTGGATCCAAATCATCTAATCTCCGTCTGCAATCTGTAAACTCTTTTGAAGCGACCTCAATTCTAGACTCTAAATCTTGGTGTCTCATTAGAACCTGTAATCCGTGTTGGAAACATCCCTGCCCAAGTTCGGTTATGATCTTCTGAGCCTTTACGGAGTCTAAAAGCAAGTAAAGTTTAACCCGCAGAAGAGTTAGAATTTTCGGATCTATGCAAGACTCTAATTGCTGTCGAGCCACCTCAGACCGCAACTGGCATGTCTGTGCCTGACGAAGTCTCTTGCCCAGACACGGCTCAGCTGAGTCCAATACTGTCTCTAATACCTTACAATGCTCTTGGATCTCCCATATCTCCCTAGAAATACTTTGAATCTGTGATTCTAAACGTGTCGTTGTTGCTTTAAGCTCTTTACCCTGATGAACCAATTTGACTAGTCTTTCAAGAGAGTCCAAATCTTCATAGGTTATAGACATCGGCTTAGTAAGGTGTAGCAGCCGTTCCAAAGGAGCAAGGGCCCTTTGTTTCTCACTGGAGGAATCATTATAACCGGCGCTATCATCATACAACTCGTTGGGAGAAACTGTTTTTGTACCTACTATGCACTGCAAGTATTCGTCTATGGCTTCCAGAGTAGCCGCCAGGTTTCCAATAACTTGGCTAAACTCCTTCATGTTCTTACTGTCTTTAGCAACTCGTGTGCCACAGACCAAAGCTACCACGAGAGCAGCTCCTGAAAAGGTAGAGAGTATCCACGTGTTAAATGGTAAGAATGGCACTAGCGACTTCCACACCTCAGGCATTAAAATTAAGAGGAGTCCCAGTAGCGCCATAGCAGAAGCAACTGTGGTCACCGTCTTCGAGAAAGGCGACGTGGCAGGCGGTAGCAGTTCCAAGGAATGATCCTTTTCGGAACTATCCTTACGAATCCAACCATGATCTATTAACTCATCTATAATCTGGTCTCTTTCAGATATTTTAGACCTCAACCCTTCAATCGAAACATCTAAATTCAATTGCCCAATATCTGTAACGCCTTGAATACCGGTAATATGTTCAACAGCACTGGTTTCCCACGAATCCATGGCGCTAATGAGACCAATTTGAACTCGGTAGCACCTTTCTAGCTTATCTAATCTGCTGTACAAATAGGCCAGCCGCTCAATCTGCTCCGCCGAATCAACTATTTCTTTTTCAAGCGGAGTGAACTCAAGAACTTCTTTCTGGGCCTGGACACGAAGATCCATTAGATCTTGCAGACATTCGTCTATATCACCGAGGGCCCTCCTTCTCTGTTCTTCTTCTAAGAAATCTACTATTCCTGGAGGCAAGCGATACTCCTCACGTTCCTCCATCATAATCTCGAGGTCATCTTGGAGCCTCAGGTAATCTTGGAGAATCCCAATACGCTGTTTACAATTCTCAAGTTGCGCCTGAATCTTTTTCTCTTCCGCCACCGCTTCTCTGTACATGGCATCATCATTAGCCAACATTTCCAATTCGTGTTTGATTAAGTCAATGTTCAAGGAGTCCTCTTGCAGAAAAGGACTGTCTAGAAAAGGAGTAACCACATGCTGGAAAAATGATCCTACGCATGCGTCTGGAACTCCGCCATGAAAGAGAATTGGGGTAACGTAGATAAGCGAGTCTGGAAATTCGGGCACCCTCAATCCCATGTTTTGCAAGCAAGTTAGAAAAGTCTGACCTAATTGGCGTTCCCATTGAACACCTGACATCCCAAGTGCTTCTAGTATCGGTGGCCAGAATGTCCCTTCACGATAGGAAATCTTCCCTTTCCAGACCATGAAACAAAGAAATGCGGCAGGATACCTATGTTCTAACAATGTCAGGGCATTTTCGGGATCAGTAGTAAATAGGTCAGCTATGAGGTTTG